>JBBQOA010000416.1:0-4691 GCA_038330465.1 Pyrinomonadales bacterium | reverse complement strand
CGGATTTGACCAGCTCCGCGCCGATTTCCAATGCAGCTTCAAAATATTTTTGTGATTCTTGATATTTCCCGTCACGGTCATTCAAAACGCCGATCGAATTAAGCACGATCGCTTTTTTCGGCAAGTAAGATTGCGGGTTTTCCGCTTGGTATTGGTCGATGATCTTCAGGGCATAATCGTATTCGGCTTGAGCTTGTTCGAATTCTTTTTTTTCGATCAACAGATTTCCGTAGTTGAGCGCGTTATTGACGAGCGTCAAGGGCAGTGTCAGGTTGTTTAATTCATAAAACCGTTCGACCGTTTGATAAGCCGCTTTGGCGTAAGACTCGCCTTCGGCATACTTCTTTTCGGCGGCGTCGAATTTTTCGGCGAGAATGTTCTGCGAGTACATCAATCTCATCAGATAGCAGACATTGCTTTGAATATCCGCGAGCGTCTGCATATATGAAAGACTGTCGATTTCGGCAAGCTCGGCAAGAATCACGATCGCATCTTTATATTTTTGATAGGCTTCTTCGTATTTTGTTTGATATTGAAGCAAAACCCCGAAATTGGCGTTTGCTGCGCCTTTCAAGAATTTGAAATTCGGAAACGATTCCGCGTCCTTGCGGTTTAATAATTCAAGCGATTGTTTGTAATAGCTCTCGGAACTCGGGAAATCCTGCAGCTGAAAATAGACCTGTCCGAGATTGACGTAAATATTGACAACTTCTTCGCCGACCAGCTCATAGCTGAATTTTTTCAAATATGTTTTGTAGATTTCGTCGGCTTCGCTGATGCGGTTAAGGATCATCAGAAAGGTCGCATATTGAAATAAGTTTTCCTTTGTTTCGAAACTCTTGATCGATAGTTTGAATTTTTCGACGGCATCATTGTAGCGGTTCGGGTTTTGATAATCCGTCACGGAAAGTAATGCCGAGAGCAGATATTCCTCGGCATTGTTTTTAAGTTTCGGCAGAATATTTTCTTCAAATTCATCGCGTTTTTGCAAAAGCTTCTTTTGATCCGCTTTCATTGCCTCACTTTCGGATTCAAAGATGGCGCGGGCTTCGGCGATCTCACCTTTATCAAAATGTTCTTTTGCACGTTTCAAACGTTCGGTGTTGATGTCGATGCGGTCAAACTGTTCGGCTAAGCGTTTGACATCCTGTTTGAACTGTTCGGTCTGCGATTCGAGCGCGTTGATCTTCGTGCTCAGATTAAGTCGTTCCTGTATTTGATCGGCGGGCGTCAGGGTCAGCAATTTCTTGTGCAGATCGATTTGCCCGACCAACTCATTATATTGATAAGATTGCGCCAATACCTGTGTGATATTGACTGTCGCGCCGGAAGCGATACCCTGAACGCCGATATTGAATGAACCTGACAGATTTAATTCGCCGGTCATAATTTTTGAAATATTTGTTTGAAATAAATAGTTTCAGCAATTGCCGCCGGATCTTGACGGATCGAACGCGTTCAAATGAGAGGCGGCAAAACCTTCTTTGAAACCGTTTAACGATTGATGTTGACCGTTCCGGAATTATCCTGAACGGCGTTGTTTCCATCCCCTGAAATGTCGATCGTATTTTGTTTAATCTGCGAAGCGGGCAAATGTTTCAATAATTCCTGCAATTGCTCGGCGATCGCAGGCTGCGCCGTCAGCTTTTCTTCGAGCTTGCTCTTGACTTCGTTTTGAATGTCGGTGTTTTCGGGATATTTTTCGAACAAATTGAGCGTCGTCAGTTCATCTCCGGCAAAAACGCCCTTGACCGTCTCCCAAATTTTTCCGCGTTGATTAAAACCTTCTTCGGCGATCTTATCAGCAAGCTTTTCGCCGCCCTTTTTGAAAAACGGGGCGAGCGCACCGATCGCGGCAGAAGCGACGGTGGCAATGGTTACGGGATCCATATATTTCTCCTTCTTCGTTTTTTTGAAATGAGGCAATATTTTATCACAACCTTAGGCGGACTTGTCCAATGTTTTTTTTTGCGCTTCTTAGCTGTTCAAACAATCTGTCGCAATAATTGAGGCAGTTTGGAGGCTTACATTGAGTTAAAATAAAGATAATGGGTCGCGGGTTTGCGCAGATCAAGCGGATATGCGCGGATCAAAGCATAAATAAATCCTCATTAATCCGCTAAAATCAATGCTGCTTTCAAATGGAGCGCAGGCAGCCCGGTCCGCGAATCTTTTTGTTTTTATGGGCACACAGACAAGCCTGCCCGCGCTCCTTTATGATAATCTTTTTGATATGTCACAGAACTTTCAGGCAGGCGATTTTTTAATTTTTCAGGTCGAAAGCGGCTACGGATTGCTGAGAATTCTCGCGATCGAAGCGGCTGACGGCGAAAAGGTTTGGCATCTGGCGGCTTACAACGAAATGTTTCTCGATGTCGAGACGGCAGACGCGGCTTTGGAATATCCGAATGCCCTGACGATCAGCCTGCCGCACGTTGCCTTGACCAATCGCGCATTCGAAGCGACGCAAACCGCGCGGATGACGAATGTTCCCTTGACGAATGCCGAATTAAAACCTTTTATTGAGTGGAAAGAAAGCAAAAAAGCGGAAGTTTCTGACCGTTCGATACGTTTGATGCTCGGGATTCGCTGAGAAAATTGAAGTTGAAGAGATAGAATGCGGAATGAAAAGCGATCAATTCTTGATCATTTCATTCCTTTTTTATATCGATTTATCTCTGAATTCTAATTTATGACAACTAATTTTTGCTTGCTAATTTCGGTCTTTCACTTTGACCTTTAAATGACGAGTCGTATGTTCGGTGACGCTCGGCGGAACAAAGTTGCTGAGGTCGGCTTCGTTCAGAAGTTCATTGGTCGGCTTTGGTTCGAGGTATTGAGGTTCATTTTGATCGACGGGTTGGTTTGCCGCGTCGGATTTATTTTTCTTGAAATGTTTTCGCAGCAGAATTGTTCGCCAAAATGTCTGGATCTGCCACGCCGTCATCGCCGTCAGAAAACCCGCCGTGACATAGATGATGACTGGTGTATCATCTTTTCCGAGATAGAACGAATAAAGCAGGATCGCGAGCGTCAGACTCGTCACCGCCGTCATCAGATTGAGAAATAGGTTAGCTTTGAGATGTTGTTCGGGCGTATGTCCGCGTTTGACGGGTTTCGTGTAGTCTTGCAGATAATGCCCGCATTGACGGCAATAGGTTTCGGGCGCTTGATCGGCCTTTCCGCATTTTGGACAGAACATATTTTATCCGTTGGTGTTTTTCGAACGCTCTTTTGTAAATCGGCTCGCGTGGTTTTGCTCAATCGTTTTCCAAAACTTAATTACACGATCTGATTTTATAAACTAAAAGCCGAATCCCGGAAACCTAACGCTTTTAGGGCGATCAATGTTCGCCTTTTCGACGCTTTAATTCACGTTCGATGAGGTCTAATTCGCGGCTCACCATTCCCTGCACCGATGTATTTTCTTTGGCGCGTCTCGATAGATACGGAATCGCATCTTTGACCGGACCGTAAGGCACGTATTTTGAAACATTGTAATCATTTTTCGCCAGAATGTAAGAAAGATTGTCGCTCATTCCATAAAGCTGTGAAAAGAATACGTGCGGGTGATTATGCGGGATCTGCTTTTCTTCTAATTTCTGCGCGAGCATTTGAACGCTCTTTTCGTTATGAGTTCCGGCGACAAAGGCGATCGTTTCAACATTGTCCAGACAATACTCGACCGCCGCGTCATACTCACGATCGGTGGCATCCTTATCGGGCTGGATCGGCGACGGATATTCTTTTTCCTCGGCGCGTTCGCGTTCCTTTTCCATATACGCGCCGCGAACGAGTTTGACGGCGTAAAGAAAACCTTTTTCCAATGCTTTTTCGTGCGATGATTTAAGAAACGCCAGCGAGTTGGTGCGGTAAAACTGAATTGTCGTATAGACGATCGCTTTTTCGGTGTTGTATTTTGCCATCATCTGTTCAGCCATCAGATCGATCGCATTCTGAATCCAGGTTTCCTCGGCGTCAATAAAAACGGGCTGCCCAAGCGAATTTGCATAGTCGCATATTGCTTCGACGCGGCTTTGAATTCGTTCCCATTTCCACTTTCCCTTCTCGGTCAATTCGATTCCCGCGCTGACTTTTTCCAAAGTTCCGTAGGGCGCGATGCCTGAAACCTTAAAGACCGCGAACGGAATGTTTTCATCGTCATTGGCGCGTTTGATGGTTTTGATGATCTCGTCCTTGGTGTATTCGAAATCCTCTTCTTCGCTTCTTCCCTCAACTGCATAATCAAGAATCGTCCCGATGTGCGAAGCGCCGAGCTTTTCGATCGTCTGCTGGCATTCTTCGATCGTTTCGCCGCCGCAAAATTGTTCGAAGATCGTATGCTTGATCAAGCCTTTGACGGGCAGCCCGCAGGCAAGCGCGAAATTTGTCATGCTGGTTCCGAAATTAACGAGCAAAGGAGAGTTCATCATTTTGAAAAGCCAATGTTTATCCTTTAGTTCCGAAGTTGTTTTATCGGCAAACGCGGTTGCGGTGTCTTGAAAATCGAGTTTGAATTCGCTCATAAAAAAGATAATTTACCACAGTGAATACTGAGAACACAGAGCACTGCATCTTTTTTTTACTTTTAGCGAATTGTATCTGCGAAATATTTCCCTTATTATTTTAGTTTTTGCAAGAGAAACACCTGACATCTCAGAGCAAACCGCGACAGCATTAATATATGAGCA
>JBBQOA010000415.1:0-4702 GCA_038330465.1 Pyrinomonadales bacterium | reverse complement strand
GCAATCAGCAGCAGCTTGAATATGATTTCATTGTTTCTCCAAACACCGATCCGAAAAATATCAAGATTCAGTTCAAAGGCGCGGAAAAGATTTTAATTGATGAAAGTGGTGAATTGATTCTGCACGCAGCGGGCGGCGATGTCCGCTGGCATCAGCCGCTTAGTTATCAGGAAACGGATGGTCGGCGGGAAGCGGTCGCAAGCCGCTATGTTTTGAATGAAACGGGCGGAATCAGTTTTGAACTCGGCGCATACGATGCAAACAAACCGCTGACGATTGATCCGACACTCGCCTTTTCAACTTATTTCAGCGGCAACGCGGCAAGCGCCACACCGATCGCCGTCAAAACCGATGCGGCGGGCAACGCTTATATTTACGGCAGCACCGGAGTCGATAATTTCCCGACCACACCCGGCGCATATCACACGACCGACAACAACGGTTTTCAGAACGATTTCTTTGTCACCAAACTCAACGCGACCGGAACGGCTTTGGTTTATTCAACTTTTATTTCAGGATCGGGATCAGCCGCCAAAGGCGATCTCGCGGTTGACGCATCAGGAAATGCGTATTTTACCGGAACTGTGGCGAGCCAAAACGGACAGGCGCAGGCTTACCCGACAACAATCGGAGCATTTCAGATAACGCCCGGCGGAAACTTCGACGCATTTGTGACAAAACTCAATGCGGCGGGCAACGCACTTGTTTTTTCAACCCTTTTCGGCGGCACTGGTCAAGATTCAGGTTTGGCACTCGCACTCGATGCCGGCAACAATGTTTATATTTCGGGCGCGACCGGTTCCATCTCGGCAAACGATAATTTTCCGGTGACAGCGGGAGCCTGGCGCACCACTTTTGCACTTAACAACGGCTTTCTGGCGAAATTAAATGCGAGCGGTTCTTCGCTTATTTATTCGACATTGATTCCGCAGGCATTCTCCGGCAGTCAGGCTTTAGCGGTTGATAATCTCGGAAATGCTTATCTACTTAGTGAAAGCACATACGATTTCGGACACGGCTTCGTTTTCCCAACGACGGCAAGTGCCTTTCAGCCGAATCCGGCAAGCGATTTGGGAACTGACTGCATCCTTGCAAAGTTAAATCCATCGGGTTCGGCATTGCTTTACGGCTCGTATCTCGGCGGGACGATGCATGAATACGCCGGTGATATCGCAGTTGATAATTCAGGCAAAGTTTACGTTAAAGGAAATACCGAATCATTCGATTTCCGCACGACGCCGAACGCTTTCGATCCGGTCGGTCACGTCAGCAATCCGAATAACACGCTGGACAGCGACGAGTTTATTTCCGTTATAAATACGAACGCTGCCGGTGCGGCATCGCTCGTCTATTCGACATATTTCGGCGGAAGCAGAGAGGAAGTCGAGATCGGAGGTCTCGACGATGGCGGAATCGCGCTCGACGGCTCAGGCAATATTTGGATAACAGGATCGACCAGATCGGATAATTTCCCGACCACGCCCGATGCTTTCCAACAATTTCCAACGGGAAATTTCGGAACAAAAGCGTTTGTCAGTAAAATCAATCCGAATTTGAGCGGCATTTCTTCGCTGGTCTATTCAACTGCTTTTGGCAGTGTCTTTGACAATAATCTTTTCAACTCACGCGGAACCGCGATCACGCTCGATTCATCGGGAAACGTGCTGATAACAGGAATCGGTTCCCCTTCGATCCGGACGACACCCGGAGTTTATCAAGAACAAACGTTTCAGGGACAAACCGGTTTTGCAGCAAAATTTACCGCGACAAGAAGAACCCCGTTCGACTTTGACGGCGATTCAAAAACCGACATTTCTATTTTCAGACCGAACGTCGGCGAATGGTGGTATTTGAAATCTTCGACCGGCGGCAACGGTGCACTCCAATTCGGTTCGTCGACCGACAAGCTCGTGCCCGGTGATTTTACGGGCGACGGCAAAACCGACATCGCTTTCTTTAGACCTTCAAACGGCTTCTGGTTTATTTTAAGAAGTGAGGATTTCTCATTCTTTAGTTTCCCGTTCGGCGCCGCGGGCGACATTCCCGTCCCTGCGGATTATGACGGCGACGGCAAAACCGATCCGGCTGTCTTTCGACCTTCGACCAACACCTGGTTTATCTCGAATTCCGGCGGCAGCGGAACTTCGATCATTCAATTCGGTGCAACCGGCGATAAACCCGTCGCGGCAGATTATGACGGTGACGGACGCGCGGATGTGGCAATTTTCCGCCCGTCAGACGGCAGTTGGTGGTATGTCCGTTCGATCGATGGTCAGTTTCGCGTCTTTAGTTTCGGCACATCGACCGATAAACCCGTGCCGGGCGATTACACCGGCGACGGGCGGGCAGACATCGCCATTTTCCGCCCTTCAAACGGCTTTTGGTTTATTCAAAGAAGCGAAGACAATAGTTATTTTTCATTCCCGTTCGGCGCAGCAGGTGACATCGCAGTGCCGGGCGATTACGACGGCGACGGCAAATTCGACACGGCGGTCTTCCGCCCGTCAAATTCGACGTGGTTCTTAAATCAAACAACTGCCGGAATAGGCATCGTCAGTTTCGGAATTGCGGGCGACCAACCCGTTCCGAATGCCTTTGTTCCTTAAACCAATCGACTTTAAATAAAAAAAGGGCGAGAAATATTTCTCGCCCTTGACGAATCACGAAGCTGAAACAAAATCTTAATAGAAAAGAAGTTGTTCAGACAATTTTCAATCGTTAATTTTTCTTAAACCGTCATTCCGCCGTCAACGGCGATCGTTTGTCCCGTGATATAGCTCGACGCATCCGACGCCAGAAAAACCGTGATGCCCTTGAGTTCGCCGCTCTCACCGACGCGCGGAATGACGTTCGTTTCCTGAATCGACCGCTCGTAAATATCGATCACTCGATCAGCGAGGCGCGAATGAAAAAAGCCGGGCGCGATCGCGTTGACGCGAATCCCCTTGCGTCCCCAGCTCGCCGCAAGTTCTCTCGTCAAACCGATCAAACCCGCTTTGCTCGCCGCGTAACCCGCGTAAAACGGACCGTTCGCCGAAGATGTCAACCCGGCGATCGAAGCGATATTGATGATCGAACCGCTTTCCTGCTTGAGCATTTCGCGCCCGACCGCCTGCGCCATCAGAAAACAGCCCGTCAGATTGACGTCGATCACTTTTTGCCACTGCGTGAGCGTCATTTCTTCGGGCATCGCGCCCCACGAAATTCCGGCGTTGTTGATCAGAATATCGATCTTGCCGAATTTCTGAATGGTTTCGTCAACCGTCTGCCGGACATCCGTTTCGTTTGAAACGTCGCACGCCTTGCCCGCGACCGAAAAACCTTGTTTGCGAAATTCTTCGACCGTTTCACCCAACCATTCCTCGCGCCGCGCACAGAGCATCAAATTGGCGCCGGCTTCCGCCAGAGCTTCCGCCATTTCGACGCCGATCCCGCGGCTGCCGCCCGTCACGATCGCCGTTTTGCCCGTCAGATCAAAAAGTTCTTTAATATGTTTTGCCATAATTTTTAATTGATGATTCAGATTTTAACGAGAAAGGCGCAAAGAGACAAAGACGCAAAGATTTTTAAGCCTAAAAACGAACTGAATTTATTGATTGAGTAAATTTATTTGTTCTTGGCGACTTTCGCGTCCTTGCGTCTTTGCGTTAAATTATTTGTATGAGCAACAAGACACAAAAAGAGCTCGCGTTTCTGCGGGATTTGTATATTGACGAAGAATGGACGCTGCGTTTCACGAATTTGGTTGACAAATATATCGGTTTTGCCAAAGAAGAAAAACTTCTCTATATCAACGCCGGAACGGGCAATCACGCGCTCGCGCTGAGCAAAAAGCTCGGGCGCAACGCCGAATTTTTTGCGATCAGCGAAGACTCGTATATTTTGACGATCGCCCGCGATAAAGCGGCGGCAGTGCGCGCCAATATTGATTTTTCGATGAACCGTTTTGACGACGAAACATTCAGCGCGGCGATCGCCGACGCCAGTTTTATCCGTCCCGACGAGCTCGCGGATTTTGTTGCGGAAGCCGCCCGCGTCGTCGAAATCGGCGGCAAGGTCGCATTTTTCACCGTCACTTCGGGCAGTTTTGGCGAGGTCTTTTCACTGCTCTGGGAAGTTTTCTTTAACGAGAATCTCGCCGATAACGGCGCGGTCACGGAAAAATTGATCGCCGAATTGCCGACCATTTCTGAGATCGAAGAGATCGCCGCCGCCGCCGGACTCGAAAACGTCGAAACGCACACACAAAACGAATTGTTCGATTTTAAGGACGGCAAGGAATTTATCAATGCCCCGCTGATCGCCGATTTTCTGCTGCCCGTCTGGTTTAAATCTCTGACGAAAAAAGAGCAAACCGTCGCGAGAAAAAAACTCGCCGCGCTGATCGATGCCGAAGACGTCGCGCTGACGTTTTGCTTTTCAGCCAAAGCCACGCTCGTCATCGGCGACAAAGCATAAGGCAAACTGCGTTTGCAATTAAAAATTAAAAATTAAAAACATTCCTGTTTGAAATATTTAATTGATAAAAATCAGACTCGACAAACGGTGGTCACAGACCGCCTCTAAACGTGACGTAGATTTCTTTTTGTCAGATTGCAAATTAAAAATTTTCTCCTGTTTGTAATCTGTAATCTGTAATTTGTAATTGCAAACACGGTTTGCGACCTATTTTTTTTTGGTGAAGATCACCAAACCGATGCCG
>JBBQOA010000414.1:0-4712 GCA_038330465.1 Pyrinomonadales bacterium | reverse complement strand
GCCTTTGCCCGCCTTTTGGATCAAACCCTGCGCCGTTTCCATTTCAGCTTGGCACTCGCATTCGACGCTGCTGAAAACGTGTCCCGAAACGCAAGCCGAATGAATGCGGCAAATTATATCTTCTTCATCCTCAATATTTCCCATCACGAGCGCGATCGATTCCGCTTGACCGTCATAATAAAGGACCTCGCGGAACGTGCCGTATTTTGTTTGTAAATCTCTTTCCGTCAGTTTAAAAATCATCTTAAATCTTCACGCATTCGCTGCGCTTCAAAAATTGTCCGTCGCCTCGGTGATTCAGACGTATGTTTTTAGCAAGGTCAACATCATTCGCCATTCCTTCATTTGATATTATTATTTTATCTTCAGCATTTTAAGCCATTCAGGCATCGCCTGAAGCTGATCGCCGTGATCTGCTCCGGTATTTCCCGCATAACCCCGAATATGAAAACCTTTGACATTGACGACACTCAATTGCTGCATTCCGGCGGGTCCGTTTCGCAATTCGGCTTTGCGTTTGAGCGCAAGCGTCGTCAATAAATAATCAACGCATTCGGTTGTGCTGGCGTAGGTGGCAGGGAAAATTTCGGAATGAGAGATCAAGAACGATTTTTTTCCTGCGACGGCTTCACGGGCGAATTTGACGAATGAATCGAGGTCGTCCGCTTTGATGATGCCGCCATCTGCTAATCGTTTTCCTTCGGGAACATAGCTCGCGTGAATCCCATCAAGCAATAGAACATTGTTCACCTTTTGAAAATTTACTTCGTGACGCAAAATCGCCCGCACCGCACCGTAACCGGCTGAAAATCCGACCAATGTAATCGAAGACCAACCCTTTTTTAATTCCAAAACTTTACTTGCTTCATCAATCAGATTTTGAAACATTTCGGCTTCCGAAAACGGATCTCCGTAAACCCGCGAACCTGAACCAAGATTGACCGTAATCAAGGCGGCATTCGGAAAATGTTTGGCAATATGATATTCCATCAACCACGAAACTCCGTGAAAATAAATGACGAGCGGAACCGCCTTATTGGGTTTAACCTTTGGACCGGCGAAAAGAATTGCCCCTTTGAGAGTCGTCAATTCGGTTCGACGACCGGGAACTTCGACCTGTGCGATCCGTGGATGCGGTCGGGCGCTGTCAGTTATCGGCGAAGGATTCTGCGGCGATTGTTGAGCAAACAATGATAACGCGGTAAAAATTAGCAGAAATATCAAAGTGAATCGTTTCATAATTTTTTATTCCGGCAAACCCATCCGTTTCAGTAAATCCCTGTCGCGAGGATCGCCACGAAGGTTTTCAAATGGTCTCTCAACTTTTAACTTTCGGGCTTTCACACTTTTCTGTAATTTCAGAAAGTTCAATCGTCTTCTGCTTAACTTTTCAATTTCCATTTTGTTCGCGTGTAAGCAATTCGAAAACCGTTTTTCTCGGCGTTTCTCTGCGACTGACTTCCCGGCGACGCGCCGATGATCGCCATCGTGCAGCCGCGCTTAACAGCATAACTCAAACGCGCTTCGAGCAGGGCATTTTGCGCGCCTTGCCTGCGATATTCAGGAATCGTCCGTGCGCCCGCCAATTCTGCAACATCGTCATAAATATAAAGCGTTCCGGTCGCAATCGGTTTTCCGCCCGACTCAGCGAGAAACGATGTCGCGCCTTTAGTGTTGGCTCTAACCCGGCAAAGCTGAATCCTAAAATCTTCAAACTCCGGAATTTCCGCACTCCAATCCGCGACGGCGGTTTTGACGAAAATATCGATTTCATCCGCGCCGATAATCCGCGTTGAAATGTTTGGATTTTTCGGCAAACCAATCTCATTTTCCGCATCGAGCGGGCGAAACATCACGCTCGTCAATTCGATCGGCTGATAACCTCGTCCGTTAAGCAACGCCAACACGGACGCATCCGCCAACGGCGAAACTTCGTGAAAGACCGGAGCATTATGTGTTTGGAAAAAGGCTTCGATCTCGCCCAATTCGGCATCGTTTATTTCGTCAAATAACCCAAGCCCGAAAGTTTGTGTGCAAGGCGATTCCACGCCGTCGAACAGCGCATAAACGCCCGCGACTTCGATCCATTCCGCGCCGCTTTCGGGAAACAATTCGGCACGCGATTCGACAAAACCGGCGGTTGACCGCGCTTCGGCGCGTTCGATCTTTTGCGAAAGGGCTTTGTCTGAAAATATTGGCACTGAAAGTTTAAGCTATTGCGAATTCGGTTAATTTGCGGTGCGAAGGCGAATAAAAGGCAAGCACAATATCTTCTTTCGGCACACCTGCATCAAGCATTTGTTGGACAGGATCGGCATCGGTGTTGTCTTGTTCAACGTGGATTTTGCCGTCTTTAAGCCGAAAGTGAAAGATCGAGTGATATTTGTGATTTTCCTCTTTGTCCCAACCGATGCTCATTAGCACATAATCGCCGATTTCGTCATCACAAATCGGCACCCAATCGAATGGGGAATTTCGCGGTTTGTAGCCTGCATATTCGCTGATTATGCCGCGCAGTATCTTTCGATATTTGTCTAATTTATCCATTGTCTTATCTCCTCTTTTTCGACATCAACGATTAACAATTTAACGCCCAATTCGGTTGTTGCAAGTTTAATCGAAGGACGCTGAAAAGATTCTTCAAAATCTCCAACGAAATTGCCATAAACACTTCTCTATCAGGCTCAAGTTTGCCGAGAAACAATCGATATAACTGATATTGCCCGATTGCTTTTTCAAAATCGGAAAACAAAGAACGGCTGCCGAAAACCTTGATTTCAACCGCGATTTTCTCTGTTCCTTTGGTCGCCGCCAAAGCCCTTTCAGCCCCAAGATCGGTATAGAGAAAAACGTCTTCATACTCAATCGTCAACGGATCGTCCGTAATCGTTCAACCGTCTTTAATCAAAGCATTTTTAACCGCTTCGTGATATTTGTCCAATCTTGGCATAATTCAAATTATAAACCTTTTTCGCCTGAATTTTCATGCAATTCAACAAAATCAGCATTCGTCCGCACAAAGGTTGCGTTCGAGATTTTGCGAAAGTGTTTTGTCTGAAAATATTGTCATTTATTTTTTATTGGGTTATTTTCTTCTAAAAATTCCAGTTTATTTATCTTATGATTAAGATATTCAATATTTTCTTGATTAGTGGTTTCTTGTGAACTCAAAATTGATTTGGCTTGTAAAAGACATTTTTTTGCAACGGCAAAATGTTTTTCATTTTCAAATAAATCACCGAGAATTAGCCATAAATTGTCGTTATTTTGATGTCCGCTGTTTAATACCATTTTGACAAAATTTATTGCTTCTCTTCCTTGACCTTTCGCTTGCATGATTTGAGCTTTAAAACTTATGGCTTTCAGCGGCAAAATGCTGTTGTCTACCATCAATTCACAATACTTTAAGGCTTCATCGTAGTTTCCTAGTTCCGCATTTAATTGAACTAAAAATATCAACGATTGTTCATCATCAGGAATTTTATTCAATACAGCTTCGTAGCATTTAATAGCCTTTTCTTTTTGATTTATTGATTGGTAACAGATTCCAAGATTAAAGCAATTATTAATGTTCTCTAGGTCAAGTTTTACGAGAGTTTCTAGAATTTGAATGGCTTTCTCGCTGTGTCCATTTTTCATTACAGACGTGGCTATGTTTCCGGCGTTAAAATGTAATGTTTTCTTATCTGGAGCTAACTCTAAAGCTGTAATCGTAGTATCAGCAGCAGCAATGTCTTTAAAACAATCGGAAAAGAATGTTCTCGATCTTCTACCAAATAAACAACACCCATTCCAGACTTACCTTCGCCGCCGAAAATATCAAGAATTTCAAATTCCCCAACTATGATGTCACCAATTTGAAAAGATTTAGTATTTCCCATTATAATTTATCAACTTCTTTTCAATTTTTTACAGTTATAAAACAAACTTAAATCTTCACGCATTCGCCGCGCTTGATAAATTGCCCGCTTCCTTTATCAACCAAACATTCGCCGTTTTCAATGACAACTCTGCCGCGCGATAAAACGGTTTCGACTTTGCCTTTGATCGTTTTGCCTTCGTAGGCGCAGTAATCCACGTTCATATGCTGGGCGTCGAGCGTGAATGTATGTTCTTTTTCGGTGTCGAAGATCACGATGTCGGCATCCGAACCGACGGCGATCGTGCCTTTTTTCGGGAACATTCCGAACATTTTCGCGGCGGCGGTCGAGGTCAGTTCGACAAAGCGGTTGAGCGAAATTCGGTTTTCGACGACTCCGCCGTTATAGATCAATTCCATTCGATATTCCACGCCGGGTGCGCCGTTCGGGATTTTTGAGAAGTCGTCGCGCCCCAATTCTTTTTGGTCTTTCATACAAAACGGGCAATGGTCGGTGGCGATTATTTGCAGATCGTCCATCTTTAAACCTTTCCAGAGTTCGTCGTGATTATGCCGTTCACGAAGCGGCGGTGTCATCACATATTTCGCGCCTTCAAAGCCTTCGCCGTAATCGTCGATTGATAAAAAGAGATATTGCGGACAGGTTTCGGCAAACGCCGGAATGCCGCGATCACGCGCTTGGCGAACCTGATTGAGCGCGTCGGTGCAGCTTAAATGCACGATATAAACGGGCGTTTCCGCCATTTCCGCGAGCGCGATGGCGCGATGCACGCCTTCGGCTTCGGCAATGGTCGGGCGCGTCAAAGCGTGATATTTCGGTGCAGTTCTGCCT
>JBBQOA010000413.1:0-4716 GCA_038330465.1 Pyrinomonadales bacterium | reverse complement strand
AATATAGGCGGCTTGCGAGGTGTATTTTAAATTGTCAAAGGCGGTTTGGAGTCTTTCTAAATATGCTTTGCCGAGTTTCGTCAGGCGCGGAAGTTTGGAAACGGCATTGGCGATCAGCAAGCCGGCAATCATAAAAATGATCAACAGAATGATATTGAAATGACCATTGGCGACCGCGGCGATCGTTTTATATGCGCCTAAACCTAAAATGATCAATAACACCGTCCATTTCGCGGGTGCAAAACTATTTTGAATCCTTTCGTCGAGCAGCAATTGCTGTTGTTCGAGCCGTCCTTGATAAGTTCTGCCGTAAGTTTCAAGCTGAACGACCAAGCCGCTTTTGCCGAAAAACTCTTTCGGTTCGCGCGAAGCTCCGAGCCAGCCGAGCGTCATCTGCTCGATTTGGTTCAAATTTGCGGTATTTGTTTGATTTTGCGTTTTTTTGATCGCCGCGGTCGGACCGGAATTATCAATTTCGATAAAACCTTTTTGTAAAAGACTGAAAATCACCGACCGCGCAACTTCATTTGTTCCGCCGCGTAGAAAAGCGATCTCGTATGGATCGATTTGCGGCGGGATCGACGGAATACCGAGTTTTTCGGTTTTATCAATTTGGGTTTTGACGAGTGCCAAAACAATGATCGTAAAGAAAATGACAAAACCATACAAAACCAAAAAATACGGTCCGGGCATTGTCGCTAACGGGTTATTAAATAGAATTTCCACAAGATTATTCCTCCTCGTTCGACATTATAAACGAAAACTGCCGCTTTGTGGTTGATGAGTTTACAAAGAATTAAGGACTGAGCGTTAAAAATCGATCAAGAATCGTTCCCGCTTTTAAGCTTTATTACCTTTTGATAAAGACCTGCGTGATATAAATTTTTCCGTCGCGCGATTGTGCGATACCGATGCCGGTGGTCGTAAATTGACGGTCGAGAATGTTCCGCCGGTGATCGGGCGAATTCATCCAGCCGCGCACCGCTAATTCATCAAAATCGCCGTAACCTTCACAATAAAAAAGATTTTCGCCAATTTTATTCCAGTCCTTGATATTTGATGCAGTGACCCGTTCAACAACCGATTTTCCGTCGCGATCCCAGTGACTGAAAAATGAATCTTTCGCCATTTTCTTTGAATATGCACGAGCCAACTGCGCGAGTCGCGCGTCCCAAGCGAGTTCTCCGAGTCCTTTTTTACGGCGTTCGCGGTTGATCGAATCAAAGATCTCGTTCTCATCATCGGAAAGATTTCCGCGATATTTTTCGATTTCATTCGTGGACGCGACTCTTCCCGCCCCGCTTTTCGTGATCTTTGTTTTTTGAGCGGTCACACTCGAAAACAGAAACGCCAATGAAATTGCCAGTGCAGCAATTCCTGAAAACCTTGATTTCCAAGTCATAATTCTTAAATTTTCACGTCTAAAATTTGAAAAGGGGGAAAGTTTTGCGATTTTTTGATGGCGCAAAAAAGGTTCGAGTTGGCAGCTTTTTTATTTTGACTCGACGATCTTCGCTTTTGCCGTTTCCGTCCAATCGCACAGCGTTTTGATGTCTTCGGCGGACATTTTGGCGTCCCAATGAATATATAAATACGAAGGCAGCGGCATTTCTTTCGTTTGCACCTGTTCGCAGACCTGGCTTAATTTGCGTTTTTGCCGGGTCGGCGTTAAATTATTCCAACTCGAAAAATTCATTTCTTTTCGACCTCCATCGATATGGTCTTTCATAAACCACGCCGACGGCTGGATTTTTGAATACCACGGAAATTTTGTTTCGTTTGAATGACAATCCTTGCACGAACGTGTCAAAATCGCCTGCACATTTTCCGGAACCTCGATGTTGGCTTCCAAAGTTTCGGCTTGAATGATCGGCGAATTCGTAAAATCCGGACGAATAAACTGAATGACGATAAATGCGGCAACCAGCCCGATCGCGATAATTTTCAGAACTTTTTTCATAAATTTATTAGACCATTTTTCGACTTATCGTGAAATATTTTATAAAATTTCGCTTTAATTGACGAGAAAATATAAAATCTATTGTAAAGCGAAATGTCAGAATTAAATTTCCTCCAAGTTGAAGATACGTTCAACCCTGAAAAAAATACAATTTTGATCGGAAAAATCGGCGAAGATCTTGCCGCATTATTTTTGATAAGACGCGGCTTTCGGCTGGTTTGTTTCAATTTTAAAGTTCCGATCGGCAGAAACCGGCGCGGCGTTGCCGTCACCGGTGAGATCGATCTGATTGCGCTCGATGAAGACGTGTTATGTTTCATCGAAGTCAAAACTCGTTCATCGGATGAATTTGCCGCGCCGCTTGCTGCCGTTGATTTACGCAAACAGCGTCAAATAACCCGCACGGCACGGATTTACCGGAAAATTTTCAATTTGCAAAATACCAGATTCCGTTACGATGTCGTGAGCATCGTATTAAACGACAAAAAAACGCCGAAAACCGAACTTTTCAAAAACTTTTGGACGGAAGATAAATTCCACAAAAAGTTTTGGCACGACGAAATTTGGTGATGCTCCTTTATTTGACATCTTTCTAAAATGGTTTTTTAACGCCAAGGCGCCAAGTTGCCAAGGCACGAAGAGTTTTGAAAAGAAATCCTTTTGTTAATTTCTAAAAACACATCAAATTTCAAACGAGTTTGGCTAAACTTTGCGCCTTTTCGCTGAAAATATCTTTCCGGTCTTGGCGCCTTGGCGGCTTGGCGTTAAAATTGAGCGTTGAATTTCTCAACTCTTGATTTTGGAAAAAGTCCATTATTCTTCGTCTTCGCGCAATTTTTCTAAAACTGAAAAATCTTCGAGCGTCGTCACATCTCCGGCGACCGTTCCGCCTGAAGCAAGTTCTCTGAGCAGTCGGCGCATAATTTTTCCGCTTCTGGTTTTTGGCAAAGTATCGGTAAATCGAATATCGTCGGGTTTGGCGAGCGAGCCGATCTCTTTGGCGACGTGGTTGCGAAGCTCATTTTTCAATTCGTCGCTGCCCTTATGCGTGCCTTCGAGCGTGACAAATGCCGCGATCGCCTGACCTTTCAGCTCATCGGGGCGACCGACGACCGCCGCTTCGGCGACCGCTTCGTGGGAAACGAGCGCGGATTCGATCTCGGCGGTTCCGAGCCGATGTCCCGAAACATTGATCACGTCGTCAACGCGTCCCATGATCCAGTAATAGCCGCGTTCGTCGCGCCGCGCGCCGTCGCCCGCGAAATAGACGTTCGGAATTTCCGACCAATACGCCTGTTTGTATCGTTCGTCGTCGTTCCAGATCGTCCGCAGCATCGATGGAAACGGATGTTTGATGACGAGATAACCGCCTTCGTTATCGGCAACCGGTTTTCCCGCTTTGGTGACAACATCGATGATAATTCCGGGCAGCGGACGTGTTGCGGTTCCGGGAACGGTCGGCGTCGCACCCGGCAGCGGCGAGATCATGATCGCGCCGGTTTCCGTCTGCCACCAGGTATCGACGATCGGACATTCGCCATTGCCGATCACCTCGTGATACCACATCCACGCTTCGGGATTGATCGGTTCGCCGACCGTTCCGAGCAAGCGCAGGCTACTCAGATTATGTCTTAACGGATATTGTTCGCCCCATTTGATAAAAGAGCGGATCGCCGTCGGCGCTGTATAGAAAATAGTTACTTTGTGACGATCGATAAGGCGCCAAAAACGGTCGGGTTCGGGAAAATTCGGCGCGCCTTCATACATAAAAACAGTCGCGCCGTTTGCCATCGGACCGTAAACGACATAGCTGTGTCCGGTGATCCAACCAATGTCCGCCGTGCACCAGTAAACGTCTTCATCTTTGAGATCAAAGACGAGTTTTGTGCTGTACGCCGTCTGCGTCAAATAACCGCCGGTCGTGTGCAAGATTCCTTTCGGTTTGCCGGTCGTGCCCGAAGTGTAAAGGATAAAAAGCGGATGTTCAGAATCGAGCTTTTCAGGTTCGCATTCGTCACCGACGGCTTCCATCATTTCGTGCCACCAATGGTCGCGTCCCGGTTTCATCTTGAGTTCCGAGCCGGTTCGTTTGAAAACGATCACACTTCGAACGCCCGGACATTGAACGACCGCGTTATCTACCACTTCTTTGAGTTTGATCTCGCTGCCGCGCCGAAAACCGCCGTCCGCTGTGACGATCATCTTACAGTTTCCGTCAATCACACGGTCACGGATCGCGTCCGCCGAAAATCCGCCGAAAATAACCGTATGAGTCGCGCCGATTCGTGAACAGGCGAGCATCGCGATCGCAAGTTCCGGCACGAGCGGCATATAGAGCGCGACGCGGTCGCCTTTCTTGACGTTCAGTTTTTTCAGAACATTTGCAAATTTGCAAACCTGCCGATAAAGCTGCAAATATGTCAGCGTCCGGATTTCACCCGGTTCGCCTTCCCAAATGATCGCCGCTTTGTTTTTACGCCATGAACTCAAATGCCGGTCAAGACAATTATAAGAAACATTCAATTTGCCGCCGACAAACCATTTCGCGTGCGGTTCGTTCCATTCGAGAACGGTTTCCCATTTTTTGAACCAATGCAGATTTTCAGCCTGTTCCGCCCAAAAACCTTCGGGATCAGCGGCGGCATCTTGATAGATCTTTTCATATTCAGCAAAACTTTTGACGTGGGCATTGGCGGCAAATTCCGGCGGCGGCGGAAAAACTCTGGTTTCCTGCAATGTTGATTCAATATTGTTCT
>JBBQOA010000412.1:0-4724 GCA_038330465.1 Pyrinomonadales bacterium | reverse complement strand
AACCTGTTAATCAAGGCAAAGTTGCAATGATTGATGAAAATACCTTATATGATGAGGATGAAGGTATCAAACAATTAGCCAGAGTTGAAAACTCTCTTAAAATGGAGTTTATTGAAAGCTATCAGACGGCTTCTATTTTATCCCTCAAAATTGAAACATTGGAAAAAGAAATCTATTGTTTACAGAGTCAAAGCAAGTCAGTTCAAGATAAAGTTAACGAGTTGCAAAAATTGAAAGATGAACAGAAGCGGATAATTAATGAATTAAAAGCTAATTATGAGAGGCGAAAAACTGAATTAGTTAATCCGGTTTTTGAGAAGGTTCGGGAAAAATTAAAAGCGTTTTGTAAGCAGAAAGGTTATAAAATCTGTGTAGTTAAATCTTCAATATTTGAGCTGTCAATGATTACTGAAGGTGAAATAACTGACATAACATCGGAATTTGTTCAGTTTTGCAATAACTCTTTTGAAAAAGCGCAATAATAATCAAATTTATGGCTAGAAAATCAATTTTAGTAGTAGATGACGAAAAATCTCAGCGCGAGATTTTGGAGATGATTCTGTCGGGCGAAGGCTATGACGTGACGACGGCGAGTTCGGGCGAAGCGGCGATGAAATTTGTCGCCGACCGGCATTTCGACCTTGTTTTGACCGATTTGAAAATGACCGGAATGACGGGACTCGATCTTTTAAAGCAGTTGACGGATTTTGATAAATCGATCATCGTTCTGCTTTTAACGGCGCACGGGACGGTCGATTCGGCGGTTGACGCGCTTCGGCTCGGCGCATTCGATTATCTGCAAAAGCCTTATGACCGCGAAAAGTTACTCGAAACAATTTCGCGCGCGCTCAACAAATTAACCAATCTCGATGCCGAGATCGTTTCGGGTTCGCCCGAAATGGACAAGGTCAAAAAGATGATCCTGAAGGTCGCGAAATCCAACTCGACCGTCCTGATTCGCGGCGAATCGGGAACCGGAAAAGAACTGATCGCGCGTTCGATCCATAACAATTCTTTGCGCACCGATCAGATCTTTCAAGCCGTCAACTGCGCGGCGATCAACGAAAATCTACTCGAATCGGAACTTTTCGGGCACGAAAAGGGAAGTTTTACGGGCGCGGTCAACGAAAAGAAAGGTCTATTTGAAATCGCTGACGGCGGAACTTTGTTTTTAGATGAGATCGGCGAACTCGATATTTCTTTGCAGGCAAAAATCTTGCGCGCTTTGCAGGAAAAACAAATCCGCCGCGTCGGCGCAACGCGCGAGATCAATACGGACGTCCGCGTCGTTGCCGCGACCAACCGCGATCTGCTGAAAATGACGCAGGAAGGCTCGTTTCGCGAAGACTTGTATTATCGCCTGAATGTTCTGAGCATCGAAATTCCGCCCTTGCGCGAACGCCGTTCGGACGTTGCGCTGTTGATGGATTATTTCATCAAAAAACACACGCGCAACACGAACCGCAAGATAATTTTGAGCAATGAAGCCAAGCGTTTGATGGAAGATTACAGTTATCCGGGCAATGTCCGGCAATTGGAGTCAGCGATCGAACGCGCCATTCTTTTGTGCGAAAACGACACGATCACGCTCGACGATCTGCCGCCCGAAATGACGAACGGAACGCGCGCGGCGTCCGGCTCGAACGAACTTTTCAAGCTGCCGCCTGAAGGCGTCAATTTTGAAGACGTCGAACGCAGTTTGATCATGCAGGCGATGGAGCGAACCGACAACAACATCACGAAATCGGCGCGGCTGTTAGGTTTGACGTTTCGGACGCTGCAATATCGTCTGGAAAAATTCGGCTTCAAAAAAGACGGCGCGGAAGAAGAGGAAGAATAACATTTATCATTGAACAAAATTTTTCAGGCAAACGTTTTGGTGAATAAGTAAGTAGCCGGACAAAGCTAAGCACTCGACCAAAAGTAATGAGAGATTTTGTTTTAGTTCTGAGTCACTGCTTTAGCAGGCTTTCCGCCAGCGAAGCGCGGCGGTTTTGCCGTCTGAAGACGGGACTCAATACATTTCAAAATACCTTTTTACATTTGCTCATCTGCTTAGTTAAATCTAAATGCACCGGCAATCAGTAGAGCGAGCGGTCGCGAGTCATCTGCGCTTATTGCCGACTTATTTAAAACACAGAGTAATATAATGTTAAATGGTGAATGAATATGGAATGGTTTTCGACATTGACGCTGGCGCTCGGTTCGGCGTGGACTTCGGGCATTAATCTTTATGCGACCGTCACGGTTTTGGGATTATTGCAAAAATTCGCGCTGACCAAGCTTCCGGGCGGGCTCGATGTGCTCGATAATTGGTGGATCATCGGGATCGCGGGCGGACTTTACATCGTCGAATTCGTCGCCGACAAGGTGCCGTATGTCGATAGCGTCTGGGACGTTGTCCATACGTTCATCCGCGTTCCGGCGGGCGCGGCGATGGCTTACGCGGCGACGACCGGCGACGCGAGCGTTGTCAATATCATCGCGACCTTGCTCGGCGGCGGACTCGCGCTTTCGTCGCATGGCACGAAAGCCGCTTTGCGCGCCGGTGCGAATCTTTCGCCCGAACCGGTTTCAAATTGGGTTTTGTCGATTGTCGAAGACGTGATCGCGTTTGCCGGTTCGCTTTTGGCAGTTTTCGCGCCTGTCATTATTGCGATCGTTTTGATAATCTTCGCGTTTTTCTTTACGTGGTTCGCGCCCAAAGCTTTTCGGGCGATTCGCCGCATATTTAAAGCGATTCGCGCTTTCTTTAAGGGCGAAAGTTTTCGGGAAGTCGCGCGCAAGGCGGGCTAACTTGAATCGTTCTTTTCATAATCAGTATAATGAGCGGTTGCGAACACTTCCGCGCTCGAATTGATTGACGGCAAACTTGCTCGCTCGACTGATTTTTGATCGAAGGAGAAAATTATGAAAAAGACGAAAATTTTGTTTGTGTTATTGGCGGCGGTTTTGAGCGGTTGTGCTGAAACTGCAAGTAAATCTTCCAGCAAACCGGCGGCGAATTCCGTTTCTTATTCTCAAACCGCGCCGGTCACTCAAAACAATGAGGTGGCTGAAAAATTAAAAAGCGTTACGAACAGCGGCGGCGGCGGCGGACGGACTGAACAAGTTTCGCAGCAAACTTCGCTCGATCAGATCGAAAACAGCCAAACTCCGCCGACCGCTGTGACGCGCAAGATCGTCCGCAATGCCGATCTGCAGCTCGAATCCGATTCGCCCGAACAAGCGCAGCAAAAAATTACCGCGATCGCCGAAAGCAAAGCGGGTTTCGTCGTCGAATCGCAGCAATCGAGCAGCGATCAGCGCGCCGGCGCGACGCGCGACATCGTGACGATGACCGTCCGCGTGCCGTCGGAGAAATTTACCGAAACGCTCGAAGAAATTCGCAAAACGGCGAGCCGCGTCGTTGTCGAAACCATCAAATCGGACGACGTGACCGAAGAATTTATCGACATTGAAGCGCAGCTCAAAGCGAAAAAGGCGCTCGAAGTGCAGTTTCTTGAAATAATGAAACGCGCCAACACGGTCGAAGATGCGCTCGACGTGCAGCGGCAGCTTGCCGATGTCCGCGGCGAGATCGAAAAGATCGAAGGCAGAAAGCGTTTTCTGGAAAATCAAGCGAGCCTTTCGACCATTAAGATCCGGCTTCAAACACCGACGACCTTTACGGAAAATTCGACCGGATTTTTCGAACGATTTAAACAGGCATTCGGCAGCGGATTCGATACGGCTTTGAATTTTATCCTCGGACTCGTTTCATTTTTGATCGCGATTCTGCCGTTTCTGATCTTTATCGTTTTGCCGCTTTATTTTGTCGTCAAATACTTTCTCAAGAAACAGCAAAAACAAAAGACGGCAATCGAAATTGCGAAAGAAGAACTCAGAGGAGAATAAAATCAGAAAGATTAGACATCTTTCCAAAATAAAGAGTTGAAAATTTCAAACAGAATTTTAACGCCAAGGCGCCAAGTCGCCAAGATAAATTCAGCGAAAAGTTGAACGTTTAGCCAAACTCGTTTGAAATTTGAAATATTTGCAGAAATTCAACCAAAGGATTTCTTTTCAAAATCTTTTGCGCCCTGGCAACTTTGCGCCTTGGCGTTAAAAAAACTATTTTGGAAAGATGTCTATTATTTCAAATGGTGGCGGCGATTCCAATACGGGAGTCGCCGCTTTCATTTTTGAGTTGAAATCGCGGCTGAACGATTTGAGATAAAGACCCGGCAACAAAACTATAGTTTGAAAAAAGTTGGATTTTTTGCCCGGAAAGACGTAGAATTGGGGAAATCTTAAGATACTTATCACCATTCCGAACGAGGGAGTCAAACAATATGCGTAAAAATTTTGTCTTGGTTTGCGGGATTTTTCTTTTCTTGTCATTTGGATTCTCGATCCCTGAAAGTTTTGCGCAGTGCGGAATCTATTTCAAAACACGAAATCAAGCCACTTTTTCGACTGATTTTTCCGATTATCAAGTTGACGATTTGACGGGCGACGGCAAGGCTGATTTTTGGAAAATTCAATTAAATCCGAATACCTCGACCCAAGACATCTATATTTACTCAAACAACGGAAGCGGCGGATTCGATTGGAACAATCCGATAATCATCCCGACGACGATTCCGGTCATCAATGCAAATCTTGATTCATACCAACTGATCGATTTTAACAACGACGGTAAAAAAGACATTCTCTTTTCGCAAGGTCAGACCACCCACATA
>JBBQOA010000411.1:0-4725 GCA_038330465.1 Pyrinomonadales bacterium | reverse complement strand
TCATTGATGTCAACGGCGATAATATTCTCGATTGGGTGCGGATCAACAATATTCCGGGTCAGGGACAATCACTCAATTATCGTTTGGGAAGTGCCAATGGTTTGTTCGGTGCAAGAGTTCATATTATCTTTACCAGCGGTCAGACGAACAATTTAATCGGCGATTTCAATGGAGATGGTCGCAAAGACATTGCACTCGGCGGCAATCCTGCTCGCCTTGAAGTTGTTCTCAATAACGGAAACGGAACTTTTAATACCGTTCTGAACAGTCTTGTCATTCGTAGCGGCAGCACCATATTGAGAGATTTTGATAACGACGGCAATGAAGACATTATCGTTACTTATCAAGGCGGCACAGTTGATCCGTCATACACCAGATATGTAACCTTTTATAAAAGTCTCGGCAACGGAAGATTCAGCCAAAACAATTTGCCCGTTTTCCAAATCCCCGGACCTCCTGAGCCTAATGCCGCGAGCATCGTAACTGCCGATTTTAACGGCGATAACTTACCCGACATTCTGGAACTCGGCAAAACTTTTTACTCGATTCATCTGAATAACGGTGCGGGAGCTTTTACCAGAACCGACTATCTGAAAAAATTGGGAGAACCCCAAGACCTTGTTTTTGCCCAGTTTAACGGCGATAACAAAACCGATATATTCGTCAGATCGAATGCTTCGGCAGCGCTTAGAAATATTTTCAACGAACGAGTCATTGCGATTGAATTTAATCAATGCGCACCTGCGGGCGAAACCAAACGGGCGAATTTTAATGGTGATCTGTTACCGGATTTAGTCACTTGGAATCCCAATACGGGAAATTGGCGGATCGGACTGCTTGGAAACACGTTTGGTGCTCCCGCTTCGATTCAATCATTCAATTGGGGAACTTCCGGCGATATTCCGGCACTCGGCGATTTTGACGGCGACGGCAAAACCGATTACAGCGTTTATCGTCCAAATGAGGGAAATTGGTACATTTTTTTAAGTTCAAATTCTTCGTGGTCGGTTTTCAGGTTTGGCTTACCGGGCGATGTTCCGGTTCCTTCGGACTACGACGGCGGCGGAAAAACCGACATTGCGGTGTTTCGACCGTCAGACGGAAATTGGTATATTTGGTTTACCGAAGCGCAGCAGTTTGCGGCGGTTCATTTCGGCGCAAACGGCGATCTGCCCGTCGCGGCGGATTACGACGGCGACGGCAAAACTGACATCGCCGTTTATCGCCCAAGCGAGGGGAATTGGTATTACTTGAAGAGTTCGGACTTAAATTACAATGTCATTCATTGGGGAATTAGTACGGATAAACCTGTTCCGGCAGATTACGACGGCGACGGTCGTGCCGATCTTACGGTCTATCGCGATGGCGATTGGTATATTCTTCGCAGTTCAAATAATTCATTCAATCTTATTCATTTCGGAACCGCGACGGATTTTCCGATGCCGTTTTACTATAATGGCGACTTCGCCGAATTGATGGTTTATCGCGCAACCAATAATTTTTGGTATCATTACCCTTTGACGCCGCCTATTTATCAAGGCATTAGTTTCGGTCAGACGCAATATGCGCCGATTTACTTTGGACTGCCGAATAATTAAACTTTAGAGATAATGGATTTAACTTTCAAAATTTTAGCGGTGATTCTAGCCGGAGTCGCCGCTTATTTTTTATGGACGGGCAATAATGACGGGGCATTTGTGTCGGTGGTTTTCGGCTCGGTTTCGTTTTTTTTGAGCATCCGTTTTCAGGTCAAAGAGCGAATGGATGAACGCGCCGCCGAAAGAGAAGCGGAGAGAAGGAGAGAAGAAGAAAGGGAAATTTTAGATTCGGAATCAACGCTTTTGAATGAAATGTCTGCCGGCGAACAGCTTGACGACGAACCGCTGACAACTGACAAAGAACAAGTATGAAGATAGTTTTTGCCGTAATCGGCTCGCTCGGCGATATGCATCCGATGAACGCGCTCGGGATCGAACTGAAAAAACGCGGGCATCACGTAATTTTCGCGGCGATGGAATTTTACCGCGAAAAGATCGAAATGCTCGGTTTTGAATTTCGCCCGCTGCGTCCGCATCTCGATCCGCACGATAAAGAGCTCGCCCGCCGTTTGATGGACGCCAAAAAAGGTTCGGAGCTGCTTTTGAGAGAACTGATTTTGCCGAATTTGCGCCCGATGTATGATGATCTGCTTGCTGCCGTCGGCGATGCCGATCTGCTGATCTCGACCGAAGTCGTTTTTGCCGCCGCTTCGGTTGCCGAAAAAACGGGCATCAAATGGATCACGACGACGCTTGCGCCCGGAACGTTTCTTTCGGCGTATGATCCGTTCGTGCCGCCGACCGCGCTCTGGCTCCGGCATTTGCGCTTTCTCGGCAGCGCGTTTCACGGCGCGATGTTCTCGCTCGTGCGGCGACTGATCGATTCGTGGTTTGCGCCCTACCGCGAATTCCGGCGCGAGCTCGGTTTGAGCGAGAGCGGCAATCCGCTTTTCGAAGGCAAATCTGCGCTGCTCAATCTCGCGATGTTTTCGCGTGTTTTGGGCAAACCGCAGCCCGATTGGGCAAGATCGACGCTGCAGACCGGCTTTTGTTTTTACGACGGCAAGGACGATTACGGCGCGATTCACAAAGACTTGCAAGATTTTCTGGACGCGGGCACGCCGCCGATCGTTTTTACATTGGGCAGCGCGGCGGTGATGGATGCGGGCAATTTTTTTGAAGAAAGCGCACGCGCCGCCAAATTGTTAAAAAAACGCGCCGTCTTGCTTTACGGCATTTTTAACGAGCCGCCGAAAGAAACTGACGAAAACATCGCGGCTTTCGATTACGCGCCGTATTCGCAGGTTTTTCCGCGCGCAGCGTGCGTTGTGCATCAGGGCGGCGTCGGGACGACCTCGCAGGTTTTGCGTGCCGGCGTTCCGCATCTTTTTATGCCGTATTCGCACGATCAGCCCGACAATGCCGCGCGGTGCGAAAGAATCGGCGTTGCCAAGATCATTTCAAGGCAAAGTTACACGGCGGAATCCGCCGCGAAAAAATTGCGCGAACTGCTTGCCGATGCAAGTTATAAAACAAAAGCCGCCGAAGCCGCGAAGGTCGTCAACGCGGAACACGGCACCAAGGTCGCGTGCGACGCGATCGAAGAAATTTTGAAGAAAACGCCTTTAACGGCTAAGATGATAGATTAAACTTGAGTCTGAAATCTTGAGTCTTCAGGCAATTTAATTTTATTGCTAAGCGCGAGAGTGGAATCAGACTTAAGATATAAAAACTCAAGGCTGAAATAAAAAACGTGAAAACTCTTAAACATTTATTCGATAACAATAAACTTTGGTCAAAAAGGGTCAGCGAAAAAATGCCGAATTTTTTTATTGATCTTGCCGAACAGCAAAATCCCGAATACGTCTGGATCGGTTGCTCGGACAGCCGCGTTTCGGCAAGCAACATCGTCGGGTTGATGCCGGGCGAGATCTTCGTGCATCGAAATATTGCCAATCTGGTCGTTCATACGGATATGAATTGTCTGTCGGTCTTGCAGTTTGCGGTTGAAGTCTTGCAGGTAAAGCATATAATTGTTTGCGGACATTACGGATGCGGCGGCGTCAAGGCGGCGCTCGAAAATAAACGGCACGGGTTGATCGATAATTGGCTGCGCCACATACAGGACACGGCGAATCTTTACGAAACGATTCTTTCGGAAATTGATGACGCCGACCGGAAGCTGGACAAACTTTGCGAGCTGAATATCGTCGAACAGGTCTTGAACGTCGGCGAAACGACGATCGTGCAGGATGCTTGGGGACGCGGTCAAAGCCTCATGGTTCACGGCTGGATCTATGATCTGAAGGACGGAATCATCAGCGATCTGGACATTCATCTCGAAAACCGGGTCGATACAAACTCTTTGCGAAAACGGTTTTTGTATAAAGCTAATCCGCAAGCCGCCATTGAAACGAATTGATATGTTGATAAAAACTTTTTTGAAAACCCTGAGCTTAATAATTTTAGCGATCACGCTCGGCAATTTGCCCGTTTTCGGACAACTGTCGCGCAAGCCTTCACCGACCCGCGAGCCGAAAGGCGCGATGGACAAAAAGCCCGATTCGAAGAAAAACTCTCTGTTGAAAATTAGTTCGCAGGCGGATTTCGATTCGATCGGGCGAACCTATCATCAGGGCACGCCGTACGCGCTGCCGCACGTGATGTTTATTATCGACCGCAAAGATAAGAACAAAATTTATTACGTCAATTCGCAAAAATATCGTTTCCACAAAGATTTTCTCTACGCGACGGGACTTGCCGCGATCGGGACGGACATTTACAAAGCTGCCTATTTTGCCGAAGACCGCCGGTTTATCGTCGGCACCGTGGCGTGGCAAAAAACGGTTGACAAATGGACCTGGGAACTGTGGGAAGGCGATCTCGCGAACGCCGTTCATATCAAAACCGCCAACGAAGTCATCAACAAATCGTTTTTCGAGAAGGTTTATTACAAACCGAATTCGATCCGTCAGGAAGATGCTTCGGCAAACATCGGTATTGATCTCGTGACGCAGGACGAACTCAACAAAAATCAGGAATATCTGCCGCTCAACACGGGAACGGCGATCGGGCGCGTTCACATCATTGACAAACTTGACGACACGGTCGAGATCGGGGCAAATGAAATTATCATTTTGAAGGAACTTCCGATAAGTTTGCCGCCGGTTGCGGGAATTATTGTCGC
>JBBQOA010000410.1:0-4727 GCA_038330465.1 Pyrinomonadales bacterium | reverse complement strand
AAGATCAAATCCGCCTGCGCCTTGACCTGTCCCGAATCGATTTTCGCAAATTCCGCCGGAACCGTAAAAAGCTCGGGCGTCGTTTCGGTTTTAATATCGCTCATTTCGGTGATCACACGCAAACCTTTATAACCTTGGACGCTGCCCGTCTGCGTCTGCGAAAATGTTTCGGAATGCAGCGGCAAACCGGTTTCCTTATCGATCAAAAAGAACGATTCGGTTTCGATCTTGCCGGCTTGGGTTTGCGTGTTCGTTTCCGAACCATATCGATATTTTATCGCCGCTCTGCCGTTGACGTTTTCTTCGCCGACGCGTTCGACGCCTTTGACGTTTTTTATTTGATCGATGATCTGTTCCGGCATCATCAATTGGCGGACGTCGATCCCGAGCGATTCCTTGTCGAGCACGGCGTATTGTTTGCGGTTCGGCAAGATCAGATAGGTTGTTCCGGCTTTGTCGAGATAAACCAGTTTATCGCCGTTCGGCATATTGAATTCCATCCGCCGTTCACTGCCGTTGCGCGCGACCTTGGCGGCGATTTTCGGCAAGGTCGCCATACTTTTATCGCCCGTCGCTTCAAGTTTTAACTCGACGACCGCCTGATATTGTTCAGGTTCTTTGGTTTCTGAAATCGTCGTGTTTGAACTTGTTACTGAAACATTCGCATTCGCATTGGAATTCGAACTCATCGAATTAGCATTTGAATTTGTGTTGGTCTGCACAGTATTTATGTTCGTCGTTCCGGCATTCGGCTGACAGCCTGCCAATGTCAATAAACCCGCGGCGCAAACCGCCAAATATAACTTTTGCATATGAAAATCTCCTTCTTAAACTGAATCAAATCGATACAGCTTTTTATATGAAATCTAACTATTGCAAAAGCTATGCCTCTGACAAAGCAGGTTCAAACTTTGTAAAGTCGGCAAGACGGGCGGCAATCAACGCGAAGTTGAAGAGCGTTCCGTTTGCAACCGATCTAATCTAATAGACATCTTTCCAAAATATTGAGAAATTCAAACGGAATTTTAACGCCAAGACGCAAAGACGCCAAGACCGCCAAGATAAATTAAGCGAAAAGGCACAAAGTTTAGAGCAGATTGAGGATTAATGAATGGAATAATTAGTCAGAACCATCTGCGGTAGAGGAAATTATTCAAATATTTTATGCCTTCTCAAGATTGGCGAATTTCTCGATCAATTTCTTTTGTCCGAAACCCGGAAAACTGACGGTTAATTTGACGTTATCGCCGCTGCCTTCGCGCCGCAAAACCAAGCCTTTGCCGTATTTGGCGTGGCGCACGTGCGCGCCGGGCGTGAAGCCTTTTTCGTCGTTGGATTTTGGAGTTTGGATTTCGGATTTGCTTTGTGAGGCTTGTGCCTTCAACTTATCGAATCCGGTCAATGGTTTTGGACTCTCACCACCCGAATCCTGACTCCCGATTTTTTTCTTATTAAAGAAATCGGCGATCGCATCGGCACTGTTGTAGGTTTTACCCGTGTATAGATTCTTCGGTTTTTCGCGGGCGGTTTCTCCCTTTAAAGCTGAAACCGCGTGTTTGTTTGTTCGGTTGGCGTTGTTTTTGGCAAACGAAAGCCAGCTCGAACCGCGCGACAGATCTTCGATCAATTCGAGCGGCATTTCGTTCAAAAACTGCGAAGGTTCCGCCGCCGTCTCTTCACCGTAAACCCTTCGGCGCATCGAATGGGAAATATACAAAACCTTTTCGGCGCGAGTGATCGCGACGTAGGCAAGGCGGCGTTCTTCTTCTAATTCTTTCGGATCGTTGATTGAGCGGGAGTGCGGAAAAATTCCGTCTTCGAGTCCGACCAGAAAAACCACGGGAAACTCCAAACCCTTCGCGGCGTGGACGGTCATCATCGTGACCGCCGCATTACGGTCGAATTTGTCGGTATCGGAGGTCAGCGCGGCGTGATCGATAAAATCGCGCAGACCGTTTTCTTCCTGTTTGTCGTAATCGACCGCCGCATTGACGAGCTCTTCCAAATTTTCGAGCCGTGCCGCCGATTCGTCCGTGTTTTCGGCGCGGAGCATGTTGGCATAGCCCGTGTCTTCGATCGCCGCTATGACGATCTCCGTGACGGCTTTATCGGAGCTTACCGAATCGGCGACCTTGACCTGCAGAATTTCGAGCGTCTGCTTGAATTTTTTGAGCGATTCGAGCGCGCGCGGCGTCAGATTAACGCGTTCCGTATATTCCAAACCCGTTAGGATCGAGATCGTTTCCCACAAAGAAACCCGAAAATCTTTGGCGCGAAGCTGCAGTTCGTCGAGCGATGTTTTCCCGAAACCGCGCGGCGGCGTGTTGATCACGCGAAGCAGCGCAATGTCGTCAAACGGATTGAGCGCGAGTTTTAAGTAGGCGATGACGTCCTTGATCTCGGCGCGTTCATAGAACGAAAATCCGCCGACGATATTGTATTCGATGCGGTAGCGGCGGAGCGCTTCTTCAAAAACCCGTGACTGCGCGTTTGTCCGGTAAAGGATCGCGGCGCGGTCCTGCGGATTGCGGCGACGGTGTTCCTCGATCCGCGACGCGACGAACCGCGCTTCGCCGTCGCCGTCAAAAGCCTGATGATAAAAGATCTTGTCGCCGTCCGGATTCGCGGTCCAGAGTTTTTTGTCCTTGCGGTTCTGATTGTTTTTGATGATCGCATCGGCAACGTCGAGAATCGTTTGCGTCGAACGATAATTTTGTTCGAGAAGAATGGTCTTGGCATTCGGAAAATGCTGTTCGAATTCTAAAATGTTGCGAATATCCGCCTGGCGAAACGCGTAAATACTTTGACTATCATCGCCGACGACGCAAATATTCTGCTGTTTTTCGGTCAGATAACCGATCAATGCAAATTGCAGCGGATTCGTGTCCTGATATTCGTCAACTAATATATATTTGAATTTATTATTGTATTTTTCGCGGACTTCCTGATCTTTTCTAAGCAACTTGACGGTCTTGATCATCAGATCGTCGAAATCGAGCGCGTTGGCATTGTTCAGACGTTCTTCGTAAAGTTTGAAAACGCGGGCGATTGCCGCTCGTTTTTCGTCGGTGTATTCGACCTGCGAAGCATACATTTCAAAATCTTCACCGCGATTTTTTGAGCCTGAAATGGCATTCAGAATCTGCCGCGCGGCGAGTTGTTTTTCGTCCAAACCGACATCTTTAACGCAGGCTTTGATGACTTTGATCGAATCGTCCGTGTCGTAGATCGTGAAAGATTTATTGTAACCTTCGGCTAAATGCTCGATGTCTTGGCGCAAGATCCGCACACAGAGCGAGTGAAAGGTCGTCACCAGCGGCGCCGATTGCATCTTTTGACCTTTCAGCAATTCGCTGACGCGCGCGCGCATTTCGCCCGCCGCTTTATTGGTGAACGTGACGGCGAGAATGTTATACGGCGGAACTTCTTTTTCGGTGATGAGATAAGCGATCCGCACCGTAATGACGCGCGTTTTGCCGGAACCCGCGCCCGCGAGAATTAAAACCGAGCCTTCGGTCGTCATCACCGCTTCGCGCTGGCGGTCGTTTAGAGAAGCTAAAATATCCATAAGTTTTGTGTGAAAGTTTAATGGTAAATCTTTGGTGCGGAAGCGTCAAAGATAAATTTGCCTTGACAAAATTATCTCATTCTGAGAGCATTGTCTGATAAACGGAGGCAATTTGCAGATTTATAAAAGATTAAACGGAGGCAATGATGGACAAAATTAGAGAGAAAACAATTCGGGAGAAAATATGCACATTATTACCAAAAAGCGTCTGCAAGAGTTTTGGAAAAAACATCCTGATTCGGAGACTTCGTTAAAATCTTGGTATAACATCACGAAAAAAGCCAATTGGGAAAATCTTGCAGAAACCAAAGAAGATTTTCCACACGCGGATTTAGCAGGTGTTTGCACAATTTTTAATATTAGTGGTAATAAATATCGGCTGATTACGAAAATCTACTATCCGAACAAAAAAGTTTTGATTAGATTTTTAATTACACACGCCGAATACAATAAAAAGGTATATAAAAATGACTGCGAATGTTGACAGCACAAAATATGGAATATTGCTGATGCAAACTTTGCCGTCGGTTATTTCGAGCGATCAAGAGCTTGAAAGATTAACGGAAGAAGTTGACCGTTTGATAACGAAGGGAATCAAACAGGGAAATTTGAGTCCCGAAGAAGAAAAGTTGTTGGATTTGCTTTCCTATTTGGTTGAATCTTACGAAGATGAGCATTATCCGATGCCTGAATCATTGCCGAAGGAAGTTCTTAAATATTTGATGGATGACCGTGAACTAAAACAAAAAGATTTACTTCATATTTTCGGCTCGACGGGAATTACGTCGGAAGTCGTCAACGGAAAGCGTTCGATCAGCAAAGCACAAGCCAAGAAATTAGCCGAATTTTTCAAGGTTTCGGTCGAACTTTTTATTTGATCAAGCTCTGAATTTCTTTGAATTGCTCGTGCCGCGCATCGCGCATCAGTTCGAAAAGCGCCATTTCGACGCTTGCCGGAATCACGCCGCTCGCGAGCATTTTGGAAAGTCCGGCGTCACGGTCCTGCGAATAGCGCGAGGCGACGGCATCGGTCAACAAGTGAACTTCAAACCCTTTCTCCAACAGATCATGCGCCGTTTGATTGACGCAGATATGTGTTTCGAGTCCGCACAGAACGATCTGTTTCGCGCCGAGAGCATTTAATTTTTCGATGAACAAA
>JBBQOA010000409.1:0-4727 GCA_038330465.1 Pyrinomonadales bacterium | reverse complement strand
TTCCTGCAATGTTGATTCAATATTGTTCTGGATCGTTTCTGACATTTTTTCTCCTGAAATAATTGCTAAAGTATTTAGACAGAGATAGTTAAAACCGATCGTTTCGGCAATCAGTCAAGTGATCGGTCGCGAATCAGTTGCCCTTAAAATTGTTGGTCGGCGAAACAGACTCGCGACTGCTCGCTATACCGATGTTTTTTTCAACCTAAATCTGCCTGACTACTTAATTTTATTAAATTTTAAGTAATTAAGGCGGCGAAAGACAAACATCCGAGACGATTTATCAAATTTAATGTGATATTTTCAAAGAAGTTTTGTCCCGCATATAATTTTATAAAGGTCTTTCGTTCGGCGCGGTTTCGTTGAATTCGTCCCACATTCGCGTGTGATTTGTTTCCTTCAGCAACAATGAACCGACGATAAAAGTTATCGCCGCAACGATCATCGGATAATATAAACCAGCGTAAATATTGCCCGTGTATGCGCAGGCGAAAAGTCCGATCGTCGGCAATAATCCGCCAAAGACGCCGTTGCCGATGTGATACGGCAGAGACATCGACGTGTAACGAATCTTTGCGGGGAACGCTTCGACCAGATAAGCCGCGATCGGCGCGTAAACCATCGTCACGAATATCATCTGCAAAAAAACCAGAAAAACGAGCATTGAAACATTTGGCGTGGCGATCGGCGCAGGCTGCGCATCTGCCGTGACGGGCGTTATTTTCGGTTCGCCGGTGACTTTGTCGGGCACCGCTTGAATATGATCGACATTATTGCCCGCAAAATACTGCATTCCGTGATAAATCGGCAAATAACAAATGACCGCCAAAAGCAACCCAGCCATCATAATTTTCTTGCGTCCGATCAGGTCAGAAAGCGACCCGAAGAAAATAAACAACGGAATCGCCAAAATTATCGCGAGCGCGATAATATAATTCGCCGTGTTTTCCGGTATTTTCAACACGGTTTTCATATAAAACAAGGCGTAAAACTGTCCCGTGTACCAAACGACGCCCTGTCCGGCGGTCGCGCCGAACAGCGAGATCAACACCCGCCGCCGATTTTCGGGATTGACAAACGCATCAACGAGCGGTTTTGCCGACGCCATCCCGGTCGCTTTGATATGCTGGAAGATCGGCGATTCATGCATTCTCAGACGAATATAAAGCGATGCCAGCACGAGCAGGATCGAAATCATAAACGGAATCCTCCAGCCCGCCAAAAAACTATCGGCTGAAAAGGCTTCTTTGCTCATCGAGTTTTGCAGGATGAGCATCACGCCGAGCGAAATCAGCAAACCGAACGACGCCGTTATTTGGATAAAACTCGTGAAAAATCCGCGTCTTTCATCGGGTACGTGTTCGGCGACATAAACCGTTGCGCCGCCGTATTCACCGCCCAGAGCCAAGCCTTGCAGAATCCGCACGAACACTAAACAAATGGGTGCCGCCCATCCGATTTGGCTGTAAGTCGGTAAAAAACCGACCGCGGCGGTCGCGCCGCCCATGATCAAAAGCGTCACGAGAAACGCATATTTTCGACCGACCAGATCGCCGATCCGCCCGAAAAACAACGCGCCGAACGGACGCACGATAAAACCGAGCGCAAAGGTCAGCAGATACATAATCAGTGCGAAAGTATCATTTCCCGGCGGATAAAAAAGCGGCGAAATGATCGTTGCCAAACTGCCGAAAATATAAAAGTCATACCATTCGATGACCGTTCCCGCGCTCGACGCGCCGATAATTTGCCAGATCTGACCTTTTGACAATTCCGCACTGACCGGAATTTTCGATGCCTTTTGATTTGTAGCTTCTGATTCTGTCATTTTTATTCAACCCGATTTTTTTAGATTTGTTCTGAAATTCTTCAAAGGAAAGATATTTTGAATTTTACGTTGTTTTAGCTTTAACTTTATTTTTCCAAAAGGTCAAATCCTCCACAAAAAAAGCTAATCTTTTTGCCAAAAAGATTAGCTTTAAGTTTTAATTGTTGAAAATTTAGTGGACTAAACTGCCACCGCAATTTCTTCTTTTTCAGTAATTACTTCGGCAAACTGTTCCTCTTCGGTCGAGCCTTTGAGCGCTGAGATCGACGAAACGCCGCCCGTGATGACCTGCGTGACCGCATCGAAATAACCGGTTCCAACAAATGCTTGATGTTTGGTTGCCCGATAACCGTCGATTTCCGAATCGAATTCCTGCTCCTGCAGCTTTGAATATGCGGTCATTCCGTTTTCTTGATAACCTTTCGCCAATTCGAACATCGCATAATTAAGCGAATGAAAACCAGCCAGAGTAATAAATTGAAATTTGTAACCCATCGCACCGAGTTCCGTCTGAAATTTTGCAATCGTTTGATCATCGAGTTTCTTTTTCCAATTGAACGAAGGCGAACAATTGTAGGCAAGCATTTTATTCGGATATTTTTTATGAATCGCTTCGGCAAACTGTTTGGCTTCCAACAAATCGGGTTTCGAAGTTTCACACCAGATCAAATCGGCGAAGGGCGCATAAGCCAAACCGCGCGAAATCGCCTGCTCAATTCCGTTTCGAACCGTGAAAATCCCTCGATCGTCCGTTCACCGGTCGTAAAAGACCGATCGTTCGCGTCAACATCGCTCGTCAAAAGATTGGCGGCGTTGGCATCGGTTCGCGCGATCAAAACCGTCGGCGTTCCGCAAACATCTGCCGCGAGCCGCGCCGCGCCGAGCTTTTGAATCGCTTCCGATGTCGGAACCAGAACTTTTCCGCCAAGATGACCGCATTTTTTCGCGCTTGAAAGCTGATCTTCAAAATGGACGCCCGCCGCGCCCGCTTCGATCATTGCCTTCATCAATTCAAAGGCGTTGAGGTTTCCGCCAAAGCCGGCTTCGGCATCGGCGACGATCGGCGCATACCAGTAAGTTTCATTTTTTCCTTCGGCGGTGTATATTTCATCTGTGCGCCGAAAGGCGTTATTCAAGCGGCGGACGAGTTCAGGAACACTGTTCGCGGGATAAAGGCTCTGGTCAGGATACACTTGTCCCGCAATGTTCGCGTCCGCCGCGACTTGCCAACCGCTGCAATAAATTGCCGGAAGTCCGGCTTGCACTTGCTGAATCGCTTGCCCGCCGGTCAATGCGCCGAGCGCTTTGACATAATCGGTCGTTTTCATCAAATTCCAAAGCCTTTCGGCGCCGATTTTTGCGAGCGTATGTTCGATCTTCACCGAACCGCGCAGCCGCAAAACGTCCGCCGCCGCAAAAGGTCTGATAATTGCTTCCCAACGCGGATTTTCCGCCCAATCCTTTTCGATCGCTTTTATTTGTTCATTTTTGTTCATATAATTTCCTCCTTTGGTCCGAACCATCGGCGATTGCTGATGGTTAATTTATTGATTCAAATTTAATGTCTGAGAAACCGCCCGGCTGCCGCCGACGTTTCTGACGTCTAAAATCAAACCGGGTCGTGTTGCCCCTTTTTGATCATTTCTTCGCTGAGACGCCGCGCTTCCCGATATTTTTCGCGTTCGGTCGGCGCCACATCCTTTGGCAATTCATCTAAAATCTTCGCCAATTCCTGGTCAAAAAGCTCTGAAATCAACTCCGTCGTATGTCTGATCTCACTACCGAGCGAATCAAATATTTTAACGGTGTCGCGGTGCCGGATTCTTTGGGTGATCATCAAACGGTAAATTCTGTCCGTTGCCAGATCTTCCATATAACCATCAAGCAGCGACGCGCCTTTGCCGCTCAAAACTCCGTGCCGATACCGAATGATCGTTCGGATCGCGGAACGCGTTCCTTCAAGCGTTTTTTTGCCGAGACCCTCGGGAAGCGGTCGCAGATCGGGAAACTTTTCGCTTCCTGCAAATTGTTTGAAGTTCTGATTCGGCGCGGGGAATTGCGCGACGGCGATCTCGTTTTGATCCGGATGCCCGGTCCACGCGCCGTCCATCCCGACGTTTGCTTCGTTTTTTTTATCGGCTTCCAAAACCTTTAAAGCTCGCTCATTCAATTCTTTATTCGCACGATTCGGGTACAAAGCGGTCATTCCGCCGATTGCCAACGCACCGTGTTTGTGACAAATCTCGACCATCAATTCACGCAGGTTCTGAAAAAAAGCGACATCCGTCGGAATTGTGTTGCGGTCCGGCAAAACCCAGTTTTTATCCGTAAGATTGAAATGTATCAGGCTCGCCATATAATCCCAGCGACCGAGATTCAAACCGACAATATGTTCACGCAAATTGAATAAAAATTCCTCCATCTGAAATGCCAGCGGATGCGCTTCGACGAGCGCGAAACATTTGATAAACCCGCGGCTCCAACCCTTTGCTTTTTCGATCTTTTGAAACAAATCGCGCCACCACAAGGCTTCTTCCGCCGATTCTGACTTTGGAATATAAAAGGTTAAAGGATGCTTTAGTTTTTCGGCATCAACCCGAAAAGCAATATTCGCGACATCGAAAACCGATGCGGAAACCAATTCATTCGGTAAAATATTTGCCTGCCCGAGATGCAGACCGCGCACCCGAATCATCAAAACCGTTTCGCTTTCTTTGATCTTTACTTCCCTTTCACGCTTTTTATCTGCATAACTTAATTCTCCGTATAATGCCGCGAGCGAATTTTCGTAACCGATTTGCAGATTTTCCCAAGCATTTGCCATCGAATCTTCGAGATCGATCATTACGCCAGGCGCGCCTGAATTAAGCATCTTGACAACCAATTCGGCGTCGTCAGC
>JBBQOA010000408.1:0-4733 GCA_038330465.1 Pyrinomonadales bacterium | reverse complement strand
ATTGAAGATGCGCTCAGCTCAAGTCAGTCGGTGCGCATCTTCAATGCGCGATCAATCCAACATCTTGACCAGACGTTTCACGTCTGGCTACTTTCTTGAGAGCGTCTGCCAACGCTTAATGAATTATTACGGCATTTATTTCTCAAAGACCATAAGCAGACGGCAATTCATCAAGCAAAGAGTAATTCATCAAGCAAATGGTAATTTATAAAGCGACAATTCATCAAGTAAATGGCAATTTATAAAGCGACAATTCATGCTAAAAACTCTCGATATAATTACGCGTCTGTTCCTTGAGTTCGGCGTAACTCGGAATGACGTATAAGATCTTCTGCATATCGGAATAGCTGTAATCCTGATTGATGACTTCTTCCAAATTAAACGGACGGCGATCGACCTGATCGGAAAATGCGTGTTCGAGTTCGCCGAAAGATGAAAGAAGTCCCGCGCCGTAGGCTTTGATGGCGCCTTCGTGTTCGACCATTCCGAATTCGACCGTGAACCAGTAAAGTCTGCCTAATTCTTCCAGTTGTTTGTCCGAAGCGATCCGCGCGCCGTGTCCGATGAACTGCGAAAAATCGGCGAAATTCGGGTTCGTGAACATCGGAATATGTCCGATCGCTTCGTGGACGATGTCGGGTTCGGGCGTGTATGCCGGATGCGAGTGATGGCGAATGTATTGCGTGCAGAGCATTACGCGGTACGAAAGCCACGAGAGAAATCCGCGCGTTTCAACCAAACCTTCGATCGGCGCAAGGCGAAAACCCGTCAATTCCTTCAAACGCCGGTTCATTTCCGACAATTGCGGAATTGTATCGGTCGAAATTTTCAGATCTTTTTTCGCCCTGAGATAAAATGGCGACGCGTATTTTTGCTGCAATTCTTCGAGTTCTTCGGCGACATAGCGCCAGACGCGCTGTTCGCGCGGCGTGTAATCGACGTCCGTGATGACGCCCGTTTCGCGGAAACTTTTTGCACAACGCGCAATATAATCGCGCCGTTCGCGGTAAGCCGTATCGTTCGCGCCCGGATGATCGAGGTCGAGCTGATTGATTTTCTCAAACTTTAAATCCGTAAAGGCAGGCAAATCTTCGTCTTGAATTGCATAATTTGAAAGTTGGAAAGCAGACTTGTTTGTTTTGGTCGAAATTGTGTTTGTCAGCATTTAAAATGAACTCCTTTTTTTTGATACGATGCAGGCAGAAAATCAAAAGTTATCTCTAAATAATCAATTGTAATAAAAACGGCAGTGTTTTTGAATGGCAGAAATATGGTTTTTGCCAAAACACTCTTTAGATTGTCAGGAAAAAAACAACGATTGCTTAATGATCTAAGGTTAAAGCAGAAATAAGAAGATTATTTTTGCGAGATCCGAAATCTCAAATCCCAAATCCCAAAAAGATTTTCGGATAATTCTTTTGGCGACAAGCTTTCGGCAGAATGTTAGAATCGCTTTATAAATTAAGGAGCTCCGGCAAAATGGCTTTAGATCTGGAACCATATTTGGACAATATCAATTGGAAGATACTCACCGAACTGCAGCGGGACGCGCGTTTGACTTACGCGGAACTCGGGCGGCGCGTCGGTTTGACGACGCCGGCGGTCATCGAGCGCGTTCGCAAACTCGAAGATGCCGGCGTCATCACGGGTTACCGGGTCGAGATCGACACCGCCAAGGTCGGTCTGCCGATCACGGCATTTATCAGGATGAGTATTACGGGCGTCGATTATTCACAGATCATCGAGGTCGTCAAAGAATCTGCGGAAGTCCTCGAATGTCATCGCGGGACGGGCAACGATTCGTTTATTATGAAGGTCGCGGTCGCCGATGTCGGGCATCTGCAGACCTTGATCGACCGGCTCACGCCCTACGGCATCACGACGACCTCGATCGTGCTTTCGTCGCCTGTGAAAAGCCGCGTGATCGAAAAAACGTCGGGTAAAGGTTGAAATTTTATGCAAAAAGCTTCACTCTTCTCTCATCGAAAAGATTCAAAATAACCAAAAAAATAGGAGAAAAAAAAGATGAGCGTGCCGGATGCATGGGGATTAACATACGATGAAGTTGTCGGTTTGACGTGGCTTGCCTACAAAGGACAGGGAACGCCCGGAACCTGGAGCTTTCCGAATTCGGGAAGCACCTGGGATCTGGTCAGCGTTTTTGAGCAGGGAAGTTTTCGGGCGGTGCTGGTGAAAGGCAAAAAAACCGTTTTGTCGTTTTCGGGAACGGATGATGCGGCAGATTGGGGCGATAATATCGGGCAGGGCTTGACGGGCGTTTCGGTGCAGTATCTGCGGGCGCTCAGAACGGCGCGGGCGACGGCTTCCGATATTGTCGTCGGTCATTCGCTCGGCGGCGGGCTCGCTTCGTATGTCGCGATTTACGGCGGCAGACAAGCGGCAACGATCAATCCCGCGCCGCTCAATATCAATCCGCTGAGCGGGATCGGGATGATGAAAAACAATAATTTGGTGATCAATTATGTCGCGGCGGGCGAAGCCCTCGACCTTCTCGACGCGGCGATGATCAATATGCGGCGCGTCGGCAAGATCTACAACGTCAGCTCGAACGGCGGCTGGAGTCCCGTCGCGCGGCATCTGCTTCCGAATCTGTCGGGATTCGCCGCGCCCGTCAAGGTTTAATTGCGATTGGCAGTTTTTTCGTGCCGCTGCTGCGTTGTGTCTTTGTGGGAAAGATAAAAATGCCACAAAAGCCGCGCGGCAGCGGCGCGAAATGGCTGCCATCGTTCGGCGATGCGCTGAAATTCTTCCGAAGTCGGCGCATCTTTCAAGCCTTTCAAGCGTTTCCACGCAACGTGCAGCGCGAGATCGCCTTTCGGCATCACGTCCGTGCGCCGGAGCGCCATCAGCAGATAAATGTCCGCCGTCCAATCGCCGATGCCTTTGATCTTTTTGAGTTCGGTTTTTGCGTCGGCATCCGGCAGATTTTCAAGTTCGTGCAAATTCAAACTGCCGTCCGCAACAGCTTTCGACAACTCCCGCGCATAGACGGTTTTCTGCCGCGAAAAATAACACGACTTGAGTTCTTTGTCCGACAAACTTAAAACATTTTCGGGCGTGATCTCGATGATCTTTTCCCTGAGTTTATTAAACGCCGACAGAGCCGAAGCAAGCGAAACCTGCTGTTCCAAAATAATGTGAACGAGCGTTGAGAAATTAGCTTCACGCGCCCAGAGCGGCGGCGTTCCGTGCGTTTCAAAGATAAACGCGAGGTCTTGATCCGTCTTTGCCAATTCCGCGCAAGCGGCGGCGAGGTTTTGTTCATTGAGAGTTTTAATCATAAAACTGGAAAAAATCTGTTATACCATATAAAGTATGTGACACGATAGTTTCCCAGAAAACTCGTGCATTATGAAGATTCGCAGGTCAGCTTCGATCTATTTCGCGCTCCAGGGCTTAGCGGTTATTGGCTGGTGGGCGCTGCTTTTTTTCGTTCCCCGATCGCGCCCGTTTTTCTATCTCGGCGGTTCGGAAGATGTTCTGCTCGCTTTCTGGCTGCCCGATCTCGGACTGCTCGCGGCGGGTTCGCTTGCCGCGAGCGCGTTTGCGCTGTTTGACAGCAAATTTTTAACGATCGTGCTTTGGATGGTAACGGGGGCAGTCGCCTACGCGACCGGTTATTGTCTGGCGTTCGCGCTTTTGACCGATTCGGGCTGGCTCGGCGTCACTTTGATGTTTCCGGCGCTGATCATGAGCGGGAATTTTGCCGTCGGACTTTCGCCCGCCTTTACCGAATTGATGTTTCGCCGCTCGGCGGAAGCCCGCACGGGCTGGCTTTTAACGAAAACCTTTACGCAGATCGTCGTTGTCTGGACGCTGATCCTGTTCGTCTTTCCCGCGCTCATCTGGCGGGTCGAAACCAAGCTCGGCATTCCGCAGTTCGCGTTCCCGTTTCAGAAAATATTGGCGGTGATTATTTTTTGCGGGATCAGTCTGGCGGGCATTTCGGGCGCGGTCACGATGGCGAAGATCGGTCGCGGAACGCCTTTGCCGATGGATACGGCGAGCAAATTGGTCGTCCGGGGAATTTATTCGTTCGTCCGCAATCCGATGGCGATCTCGGGCATCGGGCAGGGCTTGGCGGTCGGGCTTTTTTTAGGCTCGCCGCTTGTTTTGCTCTACGCGCTGATGGGCGGATTGATCTGGCAATGGATCTTTCGCCCGCTCGAAGAAGACGATCTGCGCGAAGCGTTCGGCGCGGCTTATGACGATTACCGCGAAAACGTGCGCTGCTGGATTCCGCGCCTGACGCCTTATCGCGGCGGCAAGAATTAAGAAATGGAACGCGCGGTCGGGTGCGGATTGGCGCGGATAAAAAAATCGCGTTTATCCCGTTTTCTATTGTGTTTTAAGATGGATTTTGCCGCGATGCGATCAATTCGCGCAAGTTTTCGATGAAGTTTTCGGTTTGCCACTTGCTCCAAAGTTTTAAGGCGCCGCAGTAATTTTTTGTCCGTTCGTTGACGAATTCGGACAAAAGTCGGAGATTGGCTTGATGTTCAGCGTCATTTTTTTGCAAACGTCCGCGCAAGCTTTCAGTCCAAATATCGGAATCGTGAATTTCGCCCAAAAACGTTTGTATTTTGGCAATTTCTTTAGCGAACGGTTCAATTTGTTTGCCCCAACAGACAGTAAAAAGTTCGATCGCATAACGCAGACGCTTGGCGGCAATGCGGAGTTTGTGAAGGTTTTTGACGTCATAAGGCGCGTAA
>JBBQOA010000407.1:0-4742 GCA_038330465.1 Pyrinomonadales bacterium | reverse complement strand
AGAATAGCAAAACTTAACAGTTTTAAACTCAATCTCATCCTGGTTTCTCCTTAATTTTTGAAAAGATATTTTGTGAATTCTATTTCGGAATATCGAAAAACTTCAATACATTGTCGTTGTTAAAGATATTCTTTTGTTTATTAAAAGTGTCGTCGGATATTTTAGCAAATTATCAGACTTTTGTTCAGTAGTGAAACAAAGTTTTTTCACTTAATCCAAATTTTTCTTAAAAATCCGAAAACTATATGATCCAAGTGATAAAACCGGAAGCGAATTGCTTGCGCCTGATTTTGTTTTTATCTGATCATCATCGGGCGGCAGCGGCGCGCCGATATCGGGCGTAATTTCGACAAAATTTCCGTTCGTTTCGACCGCCCCGAAAAACGGTTGATTCGATAAATTAACGGCTACCAGAATTTCTTCATTGCCGCCGGTTCGCGTAAAAGTCACAACCCGCGCTTCGTCGGAATTCTTAAGCCACTTCAGATCACCGCGCCGGAGCGCGACCGAATTTTTCCGCAGCGCGATCATTTCTTTGTAAAATCGCGGAAATTCGGGACGCCGTTCGGCAATTTGCCAAAAGATCGGGATCTTTTCAAAAAGGGCGGGTGCGCCTGATTCCGACGTGTCGCCGACTTCCATTCCGTTGTAAACAAGCGGCACGCCGTCCATTGTAAAAGCCAGAACCTGCGCCGCGAGCGCGCCTTTTTCGCCGAATCTGGCAATCGCCCGGCGTTCGTCGTGATTGTCGGAAAAGCGCATCAGCAAAGAATTTTTCGGCATTTGCGACTTTTGTTTTTCCCAATTTCGGCGCATTTCCGAAGCCGGCAGATTGCCCTCTAAAACATTCGTCATAACCGAATGATTCGCCCACGAATAATCGAGATCAAAGGCTTTGATCAGCAGATCAGGCGTTTCGGCTTCGGCGAGCCAGAGCGTTTCGGGTTTGATCTTATTGACTTCGGCGCGCGCCGTTTCCCAAAAATCGGTCGGCACAAAAAACGCGACATCGCACCGGAAACCGTCGAGATCATAATCACGAATCCACGAAACGAGCATCTCGGTCATATATTTTCGCGTTTCGGGATTATCGTAATTTAAATCGGCGACGTCCGCCCAATCCGGCACCGGCGAAACAATTTCGCCTTTGTCGTTATGCGTATAAAACGCCGGATTTTTCATCATCACCGAATCCCACGCCGTATGATTGGCGACGATGTCGATGATGACCTTCAGCCCGCGTTTGTGCGATTCGCTGACGAGTCGCTTGAAATCGTCCTTTGTCCCGTAATCGGGATTGATCGCGTAAAAATCCTTGACGGCATAGGGCGAACCGATCGTGCCTTTCGATTTTAATTTTCCGATCGGGTGGATCGGCATCAGCCACAAAACCGTCACGCCCAAATTTTTCAAACGATCCAAATCATTCGTGATCGAATTAAAATCGCCTTTCGGAGAATATTGCCGCTCAAAGATTTGATAGATCACCGCATCTTTGACCCAATCGGCGGAAGTCCGCGCCGTTTCTTTCGAGAAATCGCGCGGCGGCTGTTGGGCAAAGACGAAATTCACAACAATTAAAAGCGTAAACAATGCAATCGATGCTTTTTTAATGTGAATCATACTTCCTTCCTCCCTTTTATAATTCCTGTCCGGCAACCGCACTTGAGCTGGGAACCGAAGTTTCAATACTTCCTGCACCGACATCTTTGACAATTAAAACGCTGACTGCCGCAATCAACATTACAAATCCTCCGAGCATAACCACATAGAGCGGATCTTTACCTAAAATATTGTTGTAAATTTGTGGAATGATAAGCGACATGACAATTTGCGGAATGACAATGAAAAGATTGAAAACGCCCATATAAACACCCATTCTCGAAGGCTTGATCGCGCCCGCCAATATCACATACGGCATCGAAAGGATCGAAGCCCAAGCAATTCCGACTCCAGCCATTCCGATCCACAAGAAATATTTATCATGTGCAAAAAAGGTTGAGAGCAATCCCAATCCGCCGAGGGCGAGACAAATAAAATGCGTTATTTTACGGCTTGTCGCATTAGCAATTAACGGAATTAAAAACGCGACGAGAAAACAAACAACATTATAAACCGCAAAGGAAAGCCCGCCCCACTCGGTTCCGGACACGAACAGCGGAGATTTCTCGTCAGGCGCGAGAAAAACGTGCCGGGCGACGGTCAAACCGTAATATTGCCACATACAAGGCAGCGCAAACCACGTAAAAAATTGGACGACGGCGAGTTGTTTCATCGTCGTCGGCATATCTTTTAAGGCTGCGATAATTTCCGTGATAATACCGCCGACCACATTCCCTTCCGCCTGTTTGCGCCGAAATTCTTCCATATCTTCGGGCGGATATTCTTTGGTTGTAAAAACTGTCCACAAAACCGCGCCGAGAAAGAAAACCGCGCCGATGATAAATGAATAAAGCGTGGCGTGCGGAATGCCGCTTGCCATCACGCCGACAACGCCAAGCGAGGCAAGAATAAACGGCGCGGCGTTTGCCAGAGTTTGACCGATGCCGATGAAAAACGACTGCATGACAAATCCGGTCGTGCGTTGTTCTTCAGGCAGCTTATCGCCGACAAATGCCCGAAACGGTTCCATACTCGTATTGATGCTAAAATCAAGCATCCAAAGCAAACTCGCCGCGATCCAAACCGCCGGAGAAAACGGCATTAGTATAAGACAAATACTCGCGACAATTGCGCCGACCAAAAAATACGGTCGGCGTCTGCCGAGTTTATTCCAAGTTCGGTCGGACATCGCGCCAATGATCGGCTGGATCAACAAACCTGTCACCGGACCGGCAAGCCATAAATATGGCAAACTGCTTTCTTCGGCGCCGAGATATTTGTAGATCGGCGACATATTCGCCTGTTGTAAACCAAAGCCGATCTGAATTCCGAGAAATCCGAAACTCATATTCCAGATTTGCCAAAAACTTAAACGTGGTTTGTTTTGCATAGATTTTGTTAGAAACCGGAATCATCTTCCTTGTTCTTTTTCTCCTTGATAAACATTATGATCCAGACGACGACGACAAAAACGCCGATGATCACGCCGCCGACAATGATCGCGTTGCTTAAAACGCCGCCGGCGGTACTTTTGGACGAAAAGCCCAAAAATATTAAAAACGCCGAAAAAACCAGACCGATTAGAGAAAGTGCTTTCATTATTTCACCGTAAAAACTCCGGCGGTTCGCGCCGGCATCGTAAATTTTATTTTGCCGTTTTCGATCTTGATATCCGCAACTTTGCCGAGCCGGTCGGTCAAAATCGTGTTCATTCCGAGCGGCTTGATCATCGAAACGTCAAAGGCGACCTCGGCAGGTTTCGTGTCATTATTGAAAACCATCAAAACCGCTTGTTTTTCGGTCAGCCGGACATACGCCGATTGTTGCTCTTCATCAAGCAGATCGAGCGTTTTGCCCTGCCGCAAAGCCGTAAAATTCGCCCGTAATTTACCAAGATTGGCGAGATGATTCCAGACGTCGTTTTCTTCAACGGTTCTGCCCGCCATCGCGAAAGCATTGTCTTTATCGCCCGGAAACCCGCCCGGAAAATCGCGTCGGTTGTCGGGATCGCCGCCGCCGCGCATCGCCAGTTCGTCGCCGTAATACAGCAGCGGCGTGCCGCGCGAAGTCATAATTAGAGTTTGCGCGAGCTTTAAGCCTTGAGTGGTCGCGCCTTTTTCATTCATAAAGCGTTCCATATCGTGAAGCCCGATAAAGGTCGTCAGCACGTTCGGATTCGGATAAAGCCAATCATGCGCGAACATTTTTGAGACCTCGCGAATCTGTCCGCCGTTGGCAAAAGCACTGCGAAGCGGATAAAAAAGCGCGTAATCGTAAAGCGTGTCGATCTCGGTGTCCAAACCGTCGAAACCTTTTCTGCCCGACTGAAAATAAGCGAGCAGCGCGGGATCGCCGTCGTAGAGTTCACCCAAGATATTGACTTTCGGATATTCTTTATGGATCGCCGCGCCCCATTTCGCCCAGAATGAACGTGGAACGTGCGGCAAAGTGTCCATTCTGATCGCGTCGAAACCGTTCATTTCCATCCACCAAAGGCTGTTTTGGATCAGATATTTTTCGACTTCGGGATCGTTCTGATTAAAGTCCGGCAGAATATTTATGAACCAGCCGTCGATGTTGCGCGACTGCGTTTGATAGGTCGCGCGCGGATTCATCGTCGTCCATTTTTGCCAGTTATTGTTCGGATGATCGGCAAGCGTTCCGTTCCACCACGTCGGCGTCGGCGGATCTTCCGCCCAAATGTGATACGGTCCGGTGTGATTGGCGACTTGGTCCTGAATGACTTTTAATCCAAGCGCGTGCGCTTTGTCGATCAATTCGCGGAGCTTTGCCGCGTCGCCGAGATGTTCGTCGATCGCATACATATCGGTCGCGCCGTAGCCGTGATATCCGGTCGAAGGCGCGCCGTCATAAACTTCTTTGTAATCGAGCTTGTCGTTGTTATCATAAAGTGGCGTCGTCCAGATCGCGGTCACGCCGAGACTTTTTAAATACTGCAGTTTATCGATCACGCCCTGCAAATCGCCACCGTGATAATAGCGACCTTTGGAGCGGTCGTAGAGTCCTTTCGATTTCGCCGGATCGTTGTTTGAGATGTCGCCGTCGGCAAACCGGTCGGGCATCAAAAAATAGATCACATCGTCGGGCGTGTAACCTTGAAAACGTCCCGCTCGATCGAT
>JBBQOA010000406.1:0-4750 GCA_038330465.1 Pyrinomonadales bacterium | reverse complement strand
CGATCTTTCCCGTCAGCACGTCGTGCGCGATCTGTTCGTCGATCGAAGTGACATCAAGGCTGTAAAGACCCGGCAGATCGATCAACCGCGCCGTTTCATTACCGAGCTTCCAAAGTCCTTCTTTGCGTTCGACCGTGACGCCCGGATAATTCGCGATCTTTTGCTTCAAACCGGTCAAAGCATTAAACAGCGTCGTCTTTCCGGCGTTCGGATTTCCGGCTAAAGCAATCAGGATTTGTGATTGCGGATTTTTGATTGCGGTTTGCGGGATCGAATGACTCACGCTTCTTGATTCCCGACTCGCGACATCGATATTTTTCATGTGCTGACTTCAATCGCCTCGGCTTCGGATCTTCTCATCGCCAAACTGTAACCGCGCAGGCGAATTTCGAGCGGGTCGCCAAATGGCGCGGTTTTAACGATCTTGACCGCGACGCCCGGAACGACGCCCATTTCCATCAAACGCCGCGTGACGGCGTTGTTACCATTGACCGACACGACTTTTGCAGTTTCTCCGATCGGCAGTTTTGTCAGCATCATAATTTTATAAGAACGTGAATAAATTTTATATCGGGTTTTCACCCATCGCCAGAAGTTTACCCTAATTGAAATCCATTTTCAATTTCAATTAAAGAATATATCATAATTCCTTATGAAACCATAAATATTTCAACGAAAATTTTACCCAAACAAACATTGCTCGATTGTCGGAAAAAATTAAACGAGAAGGATGCCGTGATTTTGTGTTAAAACAATCAAGCCGGAGTCTGACATTCGATGATATTTCGGCGGTTAAAAATACTGGTGATCGTTGTCGGCGATCATTTCGGCGGCAAAACCGTTTCGGAAGTGAGGTCTGCTTGATAGTTGCCGATCGCAAAACGCAGCGGAGTGCGTTTGATGTCGCTGCTCAGCCAAATGCGCAAATTAAGAGCGTCGAGCTGCGGATTTCCCGTAATGACCGTGATCAGCTGTGCCGGAACCTTTTCGCCGCTCAGATTGATCAGTTCCGCTTCCAACGGACGAAGTGTGAAAACATAAAATTGCGTTCCGTAAAAAACCGCAACACGCGTGTCATTGACGGGATTTTTCGCGTCCTTGCTCGGTTTTAGATTAAACGAGCGAATGGCGTATGCCAGCGACAAAAGGCTGTGTGTGTTGTTCGGAATGACCAACTGATTTGCGCCGCCGAAAATGGCGATGCCCCGATCCTGATTAAAGCTTGCCGACTGATTAAAACTGCTCAAAGTTCCCGAGAATTTTACTTCGAATTTATAAGGAACAAGCGTTTCGACATTGACCTGCGCGATGATCGAATCGCCCGTCTTAAAAATGCCGATTCCCTTTTCAACATTTGAGATTGTCGCGCTCAAAAATAAAGTGTCTTTTTTATCGATCGTCCGGCGTTCGGCGGCTTGCAGCAAAAATGCGCCGACATTCTGCCCTTTCGAAGTGATCTTATATTCGAGCGTTTCGCCCAAAATAAACGGTAGATTTGTCGAAAGCGGCTGATTTTCGAGACTCGGCGTCGGGCTCGGTTGCGGCGTCGGCGTTTGAATCGGACGCGGCGTCGGCGTCGGCGTCGGTTGCGTTTCAGGTTCAGGCTCGATTACTTGAAGGCTTGCCAATGACGCCCGAAATTCGCCCTTCGAGGTCTTGAAACGAATCAGCACGGGAATTTTTTGTTCGTCCGCACTAAAATTTACACGGAAATCGCGATAACCTTTTCCATCAAAAAACTCGCTTTGTATGGTCGAAACGGTCGTCTCGAATTCGCCCGCGTCGGTCTTGATTCGCTCACTGACGGTCGGCTGCGCATTGACAGCATAAACTTTTTCATCTTCCTGAAGCAAAAAACTGCCGATGCCGCCCGCGTTTCTGATCCGGTACACAAGCGTCAGCAGATCGAAATTCGGCGTCGGCGCGGCGAGAAAATTATTTATCGTTTCGGTCGGCGCGACTCCGGCGTTCGATGATCGACGGATGAACAACGGCAGACCCGAATCAGCGTCTGCAAAGGTCACGCGCGTTTCGTCCAAAAGGTAAAAAGCGGCGGCGACAAGTTCGTTAGTCTTGAATTTCGAGTGCAGTTCGATCGCGTCCCTACCGCTCAATTTCCCGCGCGAAATAACGGCGAGCTCCGCAAAGCCCGCATTTTTGTAACGCCCGAACGCCACATTATAAGTTAGTTTTTCGCCGATCCGGAAAGCAGTCGGCGGCAGATTTTCTGTTTTAACGGTAGTTTGCGCCGAAACGCTTTTGAGAACCCAAAACGCCGTTGCGCCGAAACCGATAACTAACAGTAATCGGGTAAAATATTTTAAAAACGTCAGTCGCGGCTTGAGGTTCGGAGTTTGAAATTGTGTCTGTTTCATTAAAAAAATATTTTATTTAATCTGGTTCGATCTCGGCTAAAATCTTTCTGACCGCGGCTAATCTGTCGTCCGAATGGGTGATTGGTCTGCCGATCACGAGATAATCCGCGCCTGCGCGCAGCGCCTCTCTCGGGGTCATTACACGCTTCTGATCGTCATTCGTTGCAAAACTTGGGCGAATTCCCGGCGTCACGATCAAAAACTCTTGGTTCTCAACATTTCGGCGAATCATTCCGACTTCGAGCGGTGAAGCGACGACGCCGTCCAAACCACATTTTGCCGTAAGTTGCGCCAAATTTAAAACTTCCGAATCAATTTCCTGTTCGATTCCGACCTCGCGCAGGGTTTCGCGGGTCGCGCTCGTCAAAATCGTCACGCCGATGATTTTCGGCTGAACATGACCTTCCTGCGCGCAAACATCCCGAACATTTTCAACCGTCCGCCGCATCATTTCGCCGCCGCCGAGCGTGTGAATGTTGAACATCCAAACGCCGAGCCGCGCGACTTCCGCCGACGCTTTGGCGACTGTATTCGGAATATCGTGAAATTTCAAATCAAGAAAAATCTTGATGTTTTGCCCGACAACCTCACGGACAAAGGATGCGCCCGCCGCCGTAAAAAGTTGCAAACCGATTTTAAATGCACCGACTTCGCCGCCGATTTCGTCAATAATTTTTCGCGCTTCGTCAGTCGTTTCGACATCGAGCGCGACGATGATTTTTTCTTTCATTTTCCATTCAGCCGAAAACCATTTTGTAGCTTTAATCATTTTAATAAAAGACAAAAAGTTTAACACAAAGTTTTTTTATCACTTTTCTCCTTCGATTTCACGCAAATTTCGCGGCACTCGTTTGCGCCAAACATCGATCATTGCCGGTTTTTCTTGCAAGATCCGCAATAGCAGATCGATCTCTTCAGGCGAAAAATAATCGCGCTTTTTAGCGGCGACCGCATTTGGCGGGATATTTTGATAAAGCCACCGACGGAATGATTTTAAACCTTCGCCATAACCTCTGGCAATCGCTTCCAAATCGGTTTTGCGTTCGAACTTCGCGGTAAAATTTTTGTTTATCAAGCCTGCCAAACCGAGCAGTTCAAAACGATTTTTGCGTCGGTAATAAAAAACGTGCGCGAGTTCGTGCGCGAGAATGGCGCGGATTCCGTCGGCGGGCGCGGCGCGGCGGAAAACTTCCGGATTGACGTAAATGATGTAATGCAGTTTTCGAAAAGTCAGAAAACGCGAAAATGAGATTTGCGATTTGAAATAATTCGTTTCGCTCTGAAAGGTTTTAACTTCAATTTTTGCTTTCTTTAGTTCGGGGTAGGATGTTTCGACGATCTCGCCGATGATTTTGTTTGTCCTTTCGACCGGATCGTCGCTTTGCGAAAGAACGGCGATCGGAAATGCAAACAAAATCGCCGCCAGCCAAATTTTGCCGATCACATTTTTCATCTGCTATTCGATCGCTCTGCCGATCTCGTTTCTAAAAAATCTCGTCAAACGCAGCGCGCCGTTCGTCAAAAGCCGCGGATCGTTATTCTTAAAATGCTGAAATGGCAGCGCGACGTCCAAATTCATTTTGTTTTTTCGCAAAAATTCGAGACATTGGGCGCCCGCTTCAGTTTTGTCGGATGCATTTTCGAACATATTCTTTGCGCGTTCGGCGTCGTTTTGCGAATGATAAATAACGGCTTGCATAAACCACGCATCGGAATATTTGCGGTCAAGCGAAATCGCCCGCTGAAAATGCCTGAGCGCCAAAAATTCGTCTTTAAGAACGAAAAAAACGCAACCGATCAGATAATGGAGTTCGGGAATTTCGGTAATTTCCATCGCCAGCTTGAAAGCTGCGATGCTTTCCTTCCAATTTTCTTCAAAAGCCGCAGAAATTCCCCAGATAAAATTAACGACCGCCGAAGTTTTTTCGTTTTCCGCTAAAATGCTCAAAAACCGCCGCGCCTTCTCGGTTTCGCCCTCGTCGGCATAGATCGCGCCTAAAAAAAGCAATGTTTCAAGATTGTCGGGCGCCATCTGAAACGCTTTTTCGAGATGTTTTTTCGCTTCCGGGAATTTATCGTGAAAAAAGTAGGTTTTGGCGACGAAAGAAAGTAGCGAAATATTTCGCGGCGAAAGCAGCGCAGCGCGTTCGAGCATTCGAAATGCTTCTTTTTCTTCGTGTATTTCCAGAAGTTTCGCACCTTCGCCGAGTAATTTTGTAAATAATTCGGTATTCGGCGAATCGTGTTCGGCAATGATTTTTGCGATTACCTGCGATTTTTTATCCTTTTCGTTGCGAGTTGATTTGTTTTTTAATTGTTTGACCTTGTCCGCATCATCGGAAATGCCGACCTTTTGTTTGATCAATTTGACCTGA
>JBBQOA010000405.1:0-4755 GCA_038330465.1 Pyrinomonadales bacterium | reverse complement strand
CGACGCCCCACCCAACGATCCCGAGACCGTTGATCATGGTCGTGTGTGAATCGGTTCCGACAAGAGTGTCCGGATAATAAACGCCCGCTTTTTCAAAGACGCCTTTTGCCAGATATTCGAGATTGACCTGATGAACGATCCCGATTCCCGGCGGCACCACACGAAATCCGTTAAAGGCTTGAGTTCCCCATTTTAAGAAACGATAGCGTTGTTCGTTGCGCTTGAATTCGGTTTCCATATTGCGCGTGTAAGCCGATTCGCTGCCCGCGTAATCAACCTGCACCGAATGGTCGATGACGAGATCGACCGGCACGAGTGGTTCGATCACGCCGACATCCTTGCCGAGCTTTTGCACTGCCGAACGCATTGCCGCCAGATCGACGAGCAGCGGAACGCCGGTAAAATCCTGTAAGATGACGCGGGCAACCGTGAACGGAATTTCTTCCGTCCGCTGATCGCCGGCGACCCATCCGGCAAGCGCGCGCACATTTGCTTCGCTAACTTTGTTTCCGCCGTCGAAATTTCTTAAAACCGATTCCAAAACGATCCGAATCGAAACCGGCAGCCGCGAGATCTTGCCGATGCCTTCCGCTTCGAGCTGCGGCAGCGAATAATAAACTCCGTCCCGCCCGTCGCCTGTTTTGAAAGTTTGCCGCGTGTTAAAAAGATTATGTGTCATATTAGTTTGTTAAATTTGAAAAGTTGAAAAACATCAGGTAAATCAAAGATTAAGTTTAAAATCGGCGACCAAAAAACTCAAGCCTATATTAGCTTTAGTAATTTTTTTCATCTAGCCGTCCGCGCAGATTTTCCGAACTAATAATTTTTTAATCGACCTTTTTATTATTGATTCCAAGAAATCGCTTGAACCACTGCCGCTCTCGTGTAAAATGCTACTGCATTATATTTTTACATTTTTATCGGAAAATTGACCAAATTTATATGAAAAAAAGTAAGAAAATCAAATTTCTTATTTTTACTTGTCTTTTGGTATTGCTCAACTTACAAATGATCAATGCCGAACGGCTGCCCGTGAAAACTTTTACTTCCGCCGACGGCTTGGGAAGCGGTTTCGTTGATTATCTAATGCGCGATTCGCGTGGTTTTATGTGGTTTTGCACGCGCGACGGGCTTTCGCGCTTCGACGGTTCACGGTTTGTCACCTATCAGATCGGCAGCAAAGATTCGCCGCCCGGCATCGAGAGCATTTTTGAAACCCGCGACGGAATGTATTGGATCTCGACCACCGGCGGCACCTATCGCTTTGACCCGAATGCCATTTCACAACCCGACGCCGCCACGCCGCGGCTTAATGCCGAATTTATTTCCGAGAGCCGCGGACAGTTTTTCGAAGACAGTCAGGGAACTTTGTGGCTGACGACGAACGGACTTTCGCGTCTGCGGCAACAAGACGGCAAAAGTTTTTTTGAGCAGGTTAAGTTAAATCTTCCGACAAATGCAAATATCGGCTTTAATGTTTCCGATATCGACGAAACCGCCGATGGTTCGCTGTGGTTTGCGACAACCTGGGGTTTGATTCGTTTATTGCCCGACAAAAAGACTGTCTTTTATCCGTTCGATACGACTTTGAATAGCGGAAATTCGTCGATGATCGCCGACAAAACCGGACGAATTTGGTTGACGCTCGTCAACAAACTGATCGTTATCAAACCCGAATCAATTGAAACCTTTGCCGATGCCGGACAAATAAATATTAAAAAGCTCGAACCGACCGCTTTTATTGAACTTAAACCCGAAGAAAACGTCAGGCTTCCGGATCAAAGCGGCGAGGTTGTCGAATTTACGAGTCGTGATGTCAACCAATTCGTTGAAAATTCATATGCGAAAAGGATCTACCAAACATCGGACGGAAATATTTGGATCACGGCGGAAAATTATCTGTTGCAGTTTGACGACCGGATTTTGCATTTGCATTCCGAAAAAGAAGGTTTACCGAATGTCATGACGCGGATGGCGGAAGATGCGGCGGGAAACCTTTGGATCGGCAGTCATGCGGGATTGGCGCGGCTTGACCGTCACGGATTGGTTACTTTCGGCACCGCCGACGGCACCAATTCATCACGTTTTTTTGCGATCAATGAAGATTCGAACGGCGCCCTTTATTTCGCCGCCCGCGATTTTTATTTGAACCGTTTCGAGGGCGGAAAATTTCAGGTCATTCATCCGGCGATCCAGCCGAATTCACAGTTTTTATGGACTTCGCGCTTTGCCTTTCGTGCCTCAAACGGTGATTGGTGGATCTTAACGAGCGAAAAACTTTACCGGTTTTCCGGCATGACGGATTTTACCCAGCTCAATAACCGGCAGCCATCGGCTACTTACACCAAGAACGACGGGCTCATGTCAAACGGAATGTTTCAAATCTTTGAGGATTCGGGCGGCGCCATCTGGATTTCGACGCGCGGCATCAATGGCACCGCACAGGGTTTGTCGCGGCTCAAAAATGGCGCGGAAAAATTTCAGATGTTGACCGAAGCCGAAGGATTTCCGCCCGACAAATCGGTTTCATCTTATGCCGAAGACACGCATGGAAATCTTTGGTTCGGTTTTTATGAAGGCGGATTGGGGCGTCTTGTCGGTGAAAGATTCGAAATTTTCGATGAAAAAAACGGCTTACCCGCCGGATTGATCACTGATTTGCACGTTGACCGAAAAGGGCGTCTGTGGCTCGGTTCATCAATTGGCGGGCTCCTTCGGCTGGACGACACGAATGCTCAAAACCCGACATTCGTCAAATATACAACAGCGAACGGATTGACCGGCAACAATATCCGGACATTGACCGAAGACCGTTTCGGCAGAATTTATCTCGGGACGGCAAGCGGTGTCGATCGTTTTTCGCCCGACACCGAACGCGTCAAACATTATTCGGTCAACGATGGTCTGGCGGCGGATTTCGTCGTCGATTCGCATTGCGACAAAAACGGCAATTTGTGGTTTGCGACCAACGACGGCATTTCACGGCTCGTGCCTCTGCCGGAAGAAAAAACAACCGCACCGCGCATTTTTCTCGGAGGTTTGCGGATCGCCGGAATCGAACAACAAGTGTCGGATCTCGGCAACACGGAAATCGAGAAAGGCGAGCTTTCACATACCGAAAATAATTTGCAGATCGAATTTTTCGGGATCGATTTTCGCGCCGGAGAAATATTGCGTTATCAATACAAGCTCGAAGGCGCCGACACGGATTGGAGCGAACCGACCGAACAACGGACCGTCACTTTTGCCAATCTGCAGCCGGCAACCTATCATTTTTTGGTGCGGGCGATCAATTCCGAAGGCGTCACGAGCGAAGATCCGGCGATCGTTTCGTTCAAAATTCTGCCGCCGATTTGGGCGCGCTGGTGGTTCATCGCGCTTTGCGCAATTGGCGCCGCGCTGCTCGTCGCGGCGTTTTATCGATACCGTTTGGCGTATTTGCGCGAAATCAACAAAGCATTGGTCGATGCCAAACTGGCTGAAGAAAATCTGCGGAAATTACGCGAAGAACGCCTCGCCGAACTCGAAAAAGTTCGTTCGCGGATCGCCACCGATCTGCACGACGACATTGGCGCGAGTCTGACTCAAATTGCAATTTTGTCGGAGGTCGCGCAGGCGCAGAACAAAAAAGGAAACGGCGCATTCAGCGAACCTTTGAAAAAGATCTCGACTGTTTCCAATGAACTCGTCTGTACGATGAGCGATATCGTCTGGTCAATCAATCCGACGAAAGATCATATCAGCGATCTGGTGCAAAGAATGCGCCGATTTGCAAGCGACAGTTTGTCAGCGAAAGGCATCGCTTTTCACTTTAATTCACCGCCGATGAACGACGACATTCCGCTCGGGACGAATATGCGCCGTGAATTGTTTTTGGTATTTAAGGAAGCCGTCAATAATATTGTCAAACATTCCGAGGCAAAAAGCGTCAATGTTGAATTTCAAAATACCGCCGATTTTCTTTGCCTGAAAATTATTGATGACGGTAAAGGCTTTGATGCGCAGCAATTTAATGATTCTGGTAACGGAATTGTCAGTATGAAAAAGAGGGCGGCGGAGATCAACGGCGAATTTCAGATCATTTCGGAAAACGGTCAAGGCACCGAAATTTTGCTCAAATTGCCATTGCTCACAAAGTATAATTCGGCACAAACTACCCGCACGGGTGGTGACAATTAGATCGAATTTGCTTAAATTTTTAATAATGACAGAAAACGGAGCTGAAAAAATAATCCGCACCTCGATCGTCGAAGACATCCGCGACATTCGCGAAGGTTTGGCAACGCTCATAAATTTCACCGAAGGTTTTTCCTGCTCGGGCAGTTATCGTTCGATGGAAGAAGCGATACCGCGCATCCGGCATCAAATTCCCGATGTTCTTTTGAGCGACATCGGACTGCCCGGAATGAACGGGATCGACGGCATTCGGATCTTGAAAGAGCTTTATCCGCAGATGACGGTGCTGATGCTGACGGTTTATGAAGACGACGAACGGATTTTCGACGCGCTCTGTGCCGGGGCGAGCGGTTATCTTCTGAAACGAACATCGCCCGCCAAACTGCTTGAAAATATCCGCGAAGCCGTTTCGGGCGGCGCGCCGATGTCGCCCGAAGTGGCGAGCCGCGTGATTCGGCTATTCCGCGAAGTTCGTCCGCCGGAAAAAGTTGATTACGATCTGACGCCGCACGAAACAAGGCTGCTCAAGCTGCTCGTCGAAGGTCATAATTACACGACCGCGAGCGAAGAACTGGGCGT
>JBBQOA010000404.1:0-4779 GCA_038330465.1 Pyrinomonadales bacterium | reverse complement strand
GTACTGCGTGATGCGTTTGATGAATGCGCCACAACGCACCGTGAAAAAGCCATCGATGCAGGACGTAGGAAAAAATCTCCAAACCGGCGAAACCCAGAATTGTTAAAGCAATAAATTGCATCTCGTTTCAAGTTTCGGGTTTCAGGTTCGAAGTTAAAACTGATCCCGCCTGAAACCTGAAACTCAAATAATCGCTAATAAATGCGGCGCAAAACTCGGACTAAAGCTTGTCGTTGAATAATCCGATGACCAGCGCCCAGGCGTCTTTGGCGGCAGTTTCGTCGTAAACTTCGGGGCGCGTATTATTGAAAAATGCGTGATCGGCTTCGTATTTGACGCTCGTCACGGGCAGTTCGTATTTTTCGGTCATTTCTTCCAGATAGCCGACCTTTTCGGCGTTGATCCATTTATCTTTCGTGCCCGAAACAAAGATCGTCGGCGCGGTCAAATTTTTCAAAACGTCTTCTTCGGGAATGTCGCCGTAAAATGGCGCGGCGGCGCTCAGTCCTTCGAGTTCGCAAGCGGCGCGAAGTGAATATGTTCCGCCCATACAAAAACCCGTGATGCCGAAATGCTTGACGCCGTATTTTTCACGCGCCGCGTCCATCGCATTTTTGATGGTGTCCAAACCGTCTTCGATTTTCAGCTGCTGCATCATCGCGCCGGCTTCCTGCGGATCGGTCGCGAGCTTTCCGCGATAAAGATCGGGCGCAATCGCCAGAAAACCTTCGTCCGAATAGCGCTGCGCGATGTCTTTGATATGTTCGTTCAAACCCCACCATTCCTGAATGACGATGACGGCTTTGCCGTTCGACTCGACAGGGATCGCGAGAAACGCGGTCGTTTCGCCGCCGCCGGTTTGAAAAGATAATGTTTCGGTTGTCATTTAAATAAAATTCCTCCTTGAAATATCGTTTGGATCGATTATAAACAAATTCTTTGGTGACGGGAAAACATATTACTTTCTTTTAACTTCAATGAAAGGTGAATTTTTCTTTTCGCTCGTCGCAAAAATGGATTTTCCGTCCATTGAATAGCCGACCGATTCGCCCTGTTCGCGGGCGCCGAGTTCGACGATCATAGGCGTTTGTTTCCAGATCTCGTCAAAATTTTGCGCCGTTTCGGGCAGCGTGAGTTCGTAGGCGTTAAAATAATCGCAGATGATCACGCGTTTGCCGTCGGGCGCAATGTCGCCGCCGGTCAAAAAACCGTTCGGGATCGCGGGAACGCTGAGATCGCCGATGTTTTCCAGTTTGTTTGACTTATTCAAATCAAAATCGCTTTTGAGTTTGTAAATTCCCGCCGCGCCGCTGAGGCGTTTCGAGAGAATGTAAATGTCGCCCGTTGCCGGATGAACCATCAAAGTTTCGGCATCGCGGCGCATATCCGGATAGGTGAATTTGATCGCTTCCGAACTTTCGGTTTGCGCCGGATCTTTTTTACTCGAAGATCTATTGGCGGCGGAAACTTTTGGTTCTTTGACGCGGTAGATCGTAAATTCGTCGCGTGTTCGCGTGTTGTTGCCGATATCGCCGATGTATAAAAAGCACTCGCCGCTGGCGGTTTTAATTTCGGCGATGTCTTCCCAATCGCGGTTTTTCGCGCCCGAAACTTTCCACGTTCCGAGCTTTTCGCCTTTGTTATCGAGCGCAAAGATAAACGCGTCGTCGCCGGAATCGTTATGCGTCCAAAAAACGTCCGATTGACATTTTGAAGCGGCAATTCCGCTGCTTTCGGTTATCTCGTTTGATTTGATTTTGCCGATAACCTTTGGTCTGTCATAATTTGAAGGAGAACTTTCATTTGTTTTATTGCCGTTTATAGCCTTGCTTGAAAAAACCGAGGAGCAACCTGAAAAAATCAAGCAAACGAACGAAAGTGATATGACAAATGCGAAAAATTTAGATATAGTTTTTTGCAACATACTTCACCAGATGGATTATAACGCAGACTAATGCTGCGCGAGGTTCTAAAAACTTTTTTCGAGTGTTAATCGTAGAGAATTTTAGGTTTACTCCAAATGATTGTCGGAACTGAATGGCTCGTTGAAGCCGAAGAATGTAACGAAAATCGGTTGCGTGACGAAAAACTTCTGCGCGCTGTATTTTCGCGGATCATCGGTGATTTGGGCTTAAAAACCATCGAAGAACCGCTCTGGCATAAGTTCGGCGGCGAAGGCGGCGTGACGGGTTTGGTGATGCTCACTGAATCGCATCTCGCCTGTCACACTTATCCCGAACACCGCGTTGCGACTTTTAATCTTTACTGCTGCCGGATGCGTCCGGCGTGGGATTGGGAAGAAAATTTAAAGGAAATGCTGAGCGCAACCAAAGTAAAAATAACGAAGATCGAACGCGGGAACTCGAAATCCGAAATTCAAAATCCAAAATCCAAAATTGCGGGAGGTGAAGTTTGAGCGTTCTGAAAGCAAATTGCCCATCGTGCGCCGCGCCGATCGAGTTTCAAAAAGGCTCGACGATTGTTTTGATTTGCCCGTTTTGCCGTTCGGCAGTCGCGCGGACCGATCGCGGTTTGGACGATTTAGGCAAGGTCGCGGAGATTCTCGACTCCGAATCGCCATTGAAACTCGGTCTCAAAGGTCACTTTAAAGGTCAGCGTTTTGAACTGACGGGACGCGCCCAACTGCGCCACGAACTCGGCGGCGTCTGGGACGAATGGTATGCGACATTTTCAAACGGATGGGTCGGCTGGCTCGCCGAAGCGCAAGGGCGGTTTTATCTGACTTTTTATCAGCCTTTGCCGGAGGGCGTCCAAATTCCGTCGTTCGAACAACTTCAGCTCGGGGAAACGATCGAAGCGATTCCGAGCCAAACGCCTTTGATGGTGACGGAAAAAGGGACGGCTACTTCAGTCGCGGCGGACGGCGAAATTCCATACAAACTGGAACCGAACGAACGCAGTAATTACGCCGATTTGTCGGGCAAAAATAACGCTTTCGGGACGATCGATTATTCGATCAATCCGCCGTGGGCATTTGTCGGAAATATCGTCACGCTCGAAGAAATCGGTTTGGGCGACGCAAAATCCGTCACGCGTGAGGCGAAGCGGGTTTCGACCGACGGCGTTGGTTGTCCGAAATGCGGCGCGCCCTTAAGTTTGACAGCGCCGGATAAAGCCGAGCGCGTCACTTGTCCGTATTGCAATTCTCTTTTAGACGTCAATCAGGGAAAATTAACGTGGCTCAAAGCCTTGAAACCGCCGCCGGTGCCGCCCGATTTTGTTTTGAAGGTCGGAATGGAAGGCGTGTTTATGAACGACGCCAAATTCCGCATCATCGGCGCGGTCGTGCGCAGCGTGACCATCGAAGGCATCAAATATTTCTGGCACGAATATCTGCTTTACAATCCGCTGATCGGTTTCCGTTGGCTCATTCACAGCGATAATCACTGGAATTTTGTCGAACCCGTTAATCCGGCAGAAGTTGAGAGCACCCAAATTTACGGCACCGGTTCGACCGTTATCTACAACGGACAAACTTACAAAATTTTTCAGGATGCACCCGCCGTCGTTGAATACGTGCAGGGCGAATTTTACTGGCGTGTCGAGCAGGGTGAAACCGTTCGGGCAACCGATTATGTCGCCGCGCCTTTAATGCTTTCGCAGGAAGCGACCAACAACGAGATAAATTGGTCGGTCGGCGTCTATCAAACCAACGCGGAGATCGAAAAGGCTTTTAATATAACAGATTTACCAAAGCCCTGGTCGGTCGCGCCGAATCAGCCTTTTACGGGCGGTTTTTATATCAAATACGGTTTTGCGATGCTCGGATTGTTGCTGCTGACGGCGATTTTTATGCTTCCGTTCAGCCTCAGTAATACGTCTTTGAACGAAACCATCACGCTGCAGCCGACGGCGAGTCAGACCACGCCGCAGACGGTTTTCAGTCAGCCGTTTGATCTGAAGGGCAATCGCAACGTCCGGATCACGGCAAATGCGCCGGTCAGCAACGCGTGGGCGGATTTGAATGTCGATCTTATTAACGATCAGAATCAGGAAGTTGAATCGGTCAATATTCCGATCGAGTATTATTCGGGAAGCGACAGCGACGGCGCGTGGACGGAAGGCAGTCAAGATCAGGATGCGACGCTTTCGTCCCTGCCCGCCGGAAAATATTCATTGCGCGTTGAGGGAACGTGGCAGAACTATCAACAGCCGATTTCGGTCAATGTCAAAGTCGAGCAAAACGTCTCGCGCGGCGTGAATTTCTGCTGTGCGTTTGTGGTGCTCGCAATTTTGCCGTTTTTGGCTTTGTTTAGAAAATTCGCTTTTGAATCGCGCCGCTGGAGCGAAAGTATGTTTGGTTCGACGTCAAGCGGCGGCGGCGATGATGATTGATGAAGGCTGAATTTGCTTTACTTCATCATTAATAATTAAAAAATTATGTTCAAAACACTTTTCTTAATTTTCGGAATCGGAGTAATTCTGATGTATGCGTCGGCTTCGTGGTTCGGTTGGGAATTTGCCAATTCGGGAAGCAATTCAAGACTTGGAATGCCGTTTATTTACGGCGGTTTTCGTGGAGGAAAATAAATGCTGAATCTTTTATCAAATATAATTCCGTTTGCTTTTATCGTTAAACTCGAAGAGCTTTTACCCGTGTTGGCGACGACCGTGATTTTTGTTCTGATCGGCTTGGTCGTCTTCGGAATCGCGTTTTTTATCGTCGTCAAAGTCGCGCCGTTTTCGGTGAAAAAAGAGATCGAAGACGATCAAAATACCGCGCTGGCGATCATTATCGGCTCGATCATTATCGGCGTT
>JBBQOA010000403.1:0-4779 GCA_038330465.1 Pyrinomonadales bacterium | reverse complement strand
ATCGGCAACAAGCTGAACAGAATTTCCAGCATCATTCCGATATTGATCGCCCAAAAGGCAAACGCGATCAGTTTGTTGTTCCAAATGAGCTCCGGCTTCATCGCCCGCATACAAAACAAGAGAAGTCCGAGTCCGAGCGTGCCGTAAACACCGTAGAGCGCGCCGTGAGCATGCACGGCGGTCGTGTTCAAGCCCTGCATATAATAAAGCGCGATCGGCGGATTGATCATAAACCCGAAAATTCCCGCGCCGACCAGATTCCAAAAAGCGACGGCGACAAAAAAGTAGATCACCCATTTATATTGCGCGAGCCACGGGCGCGCTTTTGAATGGCGGATATTTTCGATCGCTTCGTACCCGATAAAAACGAGCGGAACGATTTCAAGCGCGCTAAAGACCGAACCGAAGGCGAGCGCGACCGTCGGCGTGCCCGCGAAATAAAGATGATGGAGAGTTCCGATAATCCCGCCCGAGAGATAAATTCCGGCTGAGAGCAGCGACGCGTAAGCCGCGTGTTCGGGATTGATGACTTTTAATCGCGCAAACAAAAACGCGATCACGACCGTTGCGAAAACTTCAAAAAAGCCCTCGACCCACAGATGCACGACCCACCAGCGCCAATATTCGACGACCGTTAGATGCGAACGCATTCCCCAAAAAAGTCCGGGCGCGTAAAAGAGCGCGATGCCTGCCGTTGAGAGCAGATAGATCATGATCAGAGATTTGCTGTTGCCGGTTTTCTTTAACGCCGGAATCGCCGTCCGCGCGATCAAAAACAGCCACAAAAGCAGACCGATAAAGAGCGCGGCTTGCCAGACTCTGCCGAGATCAACATATTCATAACCCTGGTGACCGAACCAAAACCACAGATCGCCCGTGCCGAGTTTGTGCATCACGCTCATCCATTGTCCGCCCATCGAACCCAAAACGACGACGAGCAACGCGCCGAATAAAACGTCAACGCCGAGTTTCTGAAGTTTCGGCTCGTAACCGCAAATATACGGCGCGATAAATAGTCCGGCGGCGAGCCACGCCGTCGCGATCCAGAAAATTCCGAGCTGCGTGTGCCACGTTCTCGTGACGACATACGGCAGATAATCCTGCAAAGGAATTCCGTAAAATCCGCCGCCCTCGACGCCGTAATGCGCCGTGATGATGCCCATCACGATCTGCAGCAGAAAAAGCAGGGAGACGACCAGAAAATATTTAACCGTCGCTTTTTGCGAAGGTGTCAGTTTTTCGCCGATCAGCGGGTCATCGTCCGGCGTTTCGGGCGACGTCGTGTGTTGGTGCCAACCCGCGTAAAACCAGACCATTCCCCCGATTCCGGCGATCAGCATAATGACGCTGACGCCGGTCCAGACGATTGCCGAACTCGTCGGGACATTGCCGACAAGCGGTTCGGACGGAAAATTGCTCGTGTAAGAAATCGTATTGTTCGGGCGATTGGCGGCGGAAGCCCACGCCGTCCAAAAGAAAAATGAATTTAACCGCCGCAGTTTGACCGGGTCCGATTGCGCGTCGCGCTGAATCGCGTAATCCTTGTTGCCGTTCGTAAAGACCTCCGAATAATGCTTTAAGTTATCTTCAAAAGCGCGGGCGCGAAGCGGGTCGAGCGTGATCTTATTCGTCGCCGCATCAAAGGTATTCGTCCGCATCAGATTTTGCAAACGCTGCCGCAAAGCGGCTTGCTGTTCGGATTCGAGCGCATTGTAATCTTTTGAAAAACCGCTCTGCGACCATTCATTTAAAATAAAGATCGATTCGCGGTGCAGATAATCCGCCGTCCAATCGGGCGCGACATAGCTGCCGTGTCCCCAGATCGAACCGACCTGCATTCCGCCCATCGCTTGCCAAACATTTTGCCCGTCCAGAATTTCGCCGTCGCCGATCAAGACTTTTCCGTCGGTCACGACAACCTGCGCCGGAATCGGCGGCGCGAGGCGAAAAATTTCCGTTCCGATCCAGCCCAGGATCGCAAACGAAAATACAAATACCGAAATTAAAATTATCCAAAGTTTTTTCATCTTCTTCTCTGTCTCCTCGATCTTTTTTCTAAATGTCTTTAAATTTTGTGACCAACAAATGAATTTCCGGCGCGGCACTTACTTCGTGTTCGATCCCGCCTTCGAGCGTCAGTAAAACTCCGGCGGACAGCTCCAAACTGTCTTCGAGGCTCGCGCCCGCCGTAAAAACTCCTCTGCCCGAAAGACATAAAACGCTGATCGGTTCGGGCGTTCGATGTTTCGTCAAAACCGCATTTTCACGCAGTTTGACTTCAACCATCCGCCGTTTCACGCCGTTGTAAATTTCACGAACTTCCTTATCTTTCTCCGAATTTATCTGCCCGTCAAGTTCAAAATGTTCCACTAATTCAATTGTTTTCATAATATTCTCCAATCAAAGGGTAAGTCAGAATTGACGGAGAAAATATGATTCCAGTCACATTTGAAAAATTAATTGGTAATTTTTGAGATAAAAAAGTCGGACTTTATTTAGAAACGATAAGAGTTGTTCTTCTATTTTTAACTCTGCTTTTTTGTCTGATTCTTTGCGGCTTGGCGGGAATTTTTTTTCGCAGTGTGCCAATATGTCCGAAGAAATTAGTTCCCGCCAAACCGCCAAGCCGCAAAGTAAGAATATAAGTAAACTTACATTGCGAAAGCGATTCGGGACGTGAGATCGATTGCGGATTCAACTTTCATCTCTTCCGAAGATCAAGCTTTTGTTTTGAAAGAATTTGGCAGTAAAAACAACCCGAGCAAATAGAAGATCACCGTAAAAAATTGAATATAACCGGTTCCGGCGGAAAATCGCGGCAGATCAAAAAGCCACGTAAACGCTTCTTTGGTCGGATTTTGGAAAATTCCCTGAAGCCAGCTTTCCGAAGCGGGCGCGGTCAGATTGGCGAGAATCAGATATTTCACGACAAACGCCAGACCGAACAACGCGCCGAGACTTTTGAGAAGTTTTTTCGTATCGAAATCGGCGAACAGATTATTCCAGAGCGTCCAGAAAAAACAGAACGCGAGAACCCAGAACGGCAAGCCTTGTTCGGGCAAAAGAGCGTTGAAAACCTGCGCCGAAGCCGCGAAAAGCGTGACGAACAACGCGCCGTTCGCGAGATTTTTAAGCGTCGAAAAATCTTCCGAAAACCAGCCTTCAAACCGGATCAGGCGAGCGCGAAAAAACAAAACCATTAAAATCGCCGCCGAGATCAAACAAAAAAGCGCCGGTCGCCAGAAAATAAAGGCGTCGTCTTTTGAATCGAGCCGCATTCCGCCGAGCAGCGTGACGGTCAGAAAAATAAACGGTAAAAGCAGATAATTGCGGATCGCGGGCTGCGGGTTCGGCTTTTGCGCCGTGGTTTTTGGTTTTCGGTCTTCGGCTTTGGCAATTTTGTTTTTGGCGGAAACTTTTGTTTGTTCTTCGTCCGCTAAATCAATTTCGACGGGCGAAATTTCGACCAGTTCGCCGTCAACGACCGCCAGAAAATCGACCTCTGCCGCCGCGCCGTGCTCTTTCTCCACTTCTGTTTTCATTTTCGCTCCCGCGTCAATTTGAATGGATTAAAATCGCTGACCGTGACTTTCAAGCCTTCCTCAAATTCATTTTTGAGTTCGGCGGGCGTTTTCATCTTTAAATCGGCGTCGTCGGATTTGAAATTTTTATCCGCCGCCGTCACGCGATTTGTTTCTTCCAAACCTTTTTTGAAAAGCTCGTCGTCGCTGTAAAGTTTGCCGAAACCTTGCCGGTAATAACTGTAAGCGATGTAAAACTGAGTTTTCGCGTCGCGCCGTTCGGGATCGGCGCGCAAGAAAGCATCTCGCGCCGCGACAAAATTATCAGTGCGAAAAGCCTTCAAACCATCGTTGAACAAGGCGGCGTCAACCTCGTAAGTCCCGATGATGATCGTCCCTTGAGTCGCCGTGTTTTCGATCGTTTCTTTTGCTTTGGTCGAAACCTCGGCGAGGTTTTTCGGCGCCGCCCAATAGAGCCACAGAATAAAAAAGCCGTAGAGAAGCGTTAAAATGATGCCTAAACTTTGGATATACTTTTCTTTCATTTGAATCTTTCAGAATAGTGCCGAAGTCAATAGACATCGGCATTTCAAGCAATTTCAAAAATTCTCAAAAATCTCCTTGCGGGAATATTTGCGCGGAGTTTTTGCGGCTTTCGCTGCCTTTGCATATACCGATTGTACAAAACTGCGTGCGTTATTTGTTTGTCATCATGTCGGCTATTTTGTCCAATTTTGATTTAATTGCTCTCTTTTGTGATTCTAACAGAAAACTGTTTTCGGATTGTTTGCAGATCCGCTAATTCGGCGCAAATTCGGATTCGGCTTCAAATTCAAGCAGAGATTTTACTTCCGTTTTTATTTCGGCGGACAAACCGGCTTTCGCCAAAAAATCTTCGCGCTCAAACGGCGCAAGATTCAATGTTTCATGCAAAACCTGCTTGATTGTTATTCAGTTTTCCGCCGTCATATTTTCACTTGCTGTAATCGGCTTTCTCTTTTTCGAGTTCTGCTAAAAGATTGTTATCGGCTTCCTTTAAAGAATTCTCTTTTCTCAGTTCTTGGATAATCGCAATCGCTTTATCAATATATTCGATCGTTTTCGGCTTGTTGCTTTTTTGAAAATTCGCTTCGGCAGAAAGACGATACGCCATACTCAAATCGTATTGATAAGTTGGCGTTTCTTTGTCGGCTTCGGCGATTGGAATTAAAATTTCAATCACATTTTGCAAAACGGCGGCGGCTTTGTCGAATTGTTT
>JBBQOA010000402.1:0-4781 GCA_038330465.1 Pyrinomonadales bacterium | reverse complement strand
GGTATGTGCTTTTCCCAAAAGAGATTTGCAGACGAGCCCGACCGAAACGCCCGCCTTGGATGCTTCGATCGCCGCCCGAAGTCCCGCGCCGCCCGCGCCGATCACCAGCACATCGTGTTCAAAAGTTTGATATTCAGCCATAAAAACAAAAGGTCAGCGGTCAATGGTCAATGATGAGTTCGGAATTAATAAAATTCCCCATCGACCATCGACCATTTAAAATATTCTCCAATCGTGCCAAATGCCCATCGAGCAGAGCCGCACGTAGATGTCCGAAAAACCGACGACGAAAAGGCTGCACCACGCAAACAGCATATGCCGCCGATTGAGCGAGCTGCACGCATTGTAAGCGGCGCATTGCAGCGGTTTTTTCGATAGTTCGTCGTTTCTGCCGCCGATCAGATGGCGTAAACTGTGACAACTGAACGTGTAGCCGCCGAGGAAAAAAACATTCGCCGTTAAGATTATTGAACCGAGCCCGACGCCGAACGAAGTTGAACCGGCAGCATTCGTGAACCGGAAAGATTCAAACGCGTCATACGCGAGAAAGATCAAAAAAGCGAGCGCGAGATACAAAAAATAACGATGGATGTTTTGTAGAATGAGCGGAAATTTTCGTTCGCCGCGATAATTCGAGCGCGGTTCGCCGACCGCGCAACTGATCGGGTCTGCCCAAAAAGCCTTGTAATACGCGCCGCGATAGTAATAACAGGTGAAACGAAATCCGCCGGGCGCCCAGAGGATCAACAGCGCGGGCGAAAAGGGAAGCCAATCAGGGATCCACTCCGGTTTCGCGCCGAAAAAGGCTTTCGCGGAACCGAATAATTCAGGCGAATAAAATGGCGAAAGATAATTTCCGAAGCGGTAATGGTCGCCTTGAAACGCCGCCCACGTCGAATAGACGACAAACGCGCCCAAACCGATAAACGTCAGCACGGACGGCAGCCACCACGCGCCGCGCCGCATAGTTTCACCGAATGAACGCCGAACAGGAAGACTTGCATAAGCCATAAAAGCTCTCAATACCTCCGAATCGAAATAAGAAAAAAAGCAAAAAAGACTTCCTGGGAAAACGATTAAAACTTTCAAACCTGAAAAATTAACGGTCTGTCAAAGTCCGGGAAATAACGAATATGTTTATTGGTAAACGCGTCAAGTATGCCGTGAGTTTCCCCGATAAGTCAAGCTAAATCGAATAAATCAAAGACTTTGACTACTGCGATTTGGTCGAATTTATCTGTGAACCGTTATTTGCCGCGGCACCGACAATATAACTGTCGCGCGCCCGGATGATCAGTTTCGGACGATCGACACGCACCTTGATCATTTTCCGTTGCCCGGGTTGTCCGATCTCGGTCGGAATATAACCGATCGAATATTGTCGGCGCAATTCTTCGGCGATGCTCTCGAAAGTTCTCGTCAAACCGCCGGGCGTGTTTTCGGCGTTGAAAACTCTGCCGCCGGTGGTGTCGGCAAGGTCTTCGAGATATTGTTTGCCGACCGCGTATTCTTCACGCGTAACGCCGCGCATCAAGCTACCGAGCTGCGGAAACCGCGAGCCGAAGCCGCCGTTGCGCCGCTGATTGTCGGAAAAGGTATTGAAATAGATCGGGAAAATGGTCGCGTCGGCTTCTTCGGCTTCGCGCAGACTGCTGTCGTAATCTCTTTTATGCGAGGTCGTGTCAACTCCGTCGGTAAAAAGCACGATCGCTTTGCGTCCCGTGATCTTGCTCAAATGTTTGCGAAGTGAAAAATCGACCGCGTCGTAGATCGATGTGCCGCCGCCGAAATCGGCTTTGCGGATCGCTTTGTAAATTTTTTCACGGTTTTGCGTCGGCTTGGTCAAAACGTGCATATTCTCGTCAAATTCGATGACCATCACGCTGTCCTGCGGTTTTAATTGATTGACAAAAGCGATCGCCGCGTCCTGAATTTCCTCGATCTTAAACGCGGTTGAAGGGCTTGTGTCGAGCAGCAGCAGAACCGTGAAAGGATTTTCGGTCGTCGCAAAAAATTCGATCGGCTGTTCTTTTCCGTCTTCGAAGATCCGGAAATCATTCTTTGCCAAATTTGGTATGTACAGACCGTTGCGGTCGAAAACGGAAACGGGAATCGTGATCAGATTAGTTTCGACCTTGACAACATCGTTTTCCGAATCGCTCAAAACCTCGATTTCTTTCTTGTTTGAACGATCTTTTGTTTTCGAATCGTTATCGGAAACGTTCCGAAGGTCGGGCAGCGGCATGACGGCGCGTTTCGGCAGCGGTTTTGATTCTGAATAAACGGTTTCCGTTTCGGTTGCCGGATCTTTCGGCGATTCAAACTGATCGGGCGTCGGCGTCGGCGTGATCTTGCGTCCGGATTGGGCAGCCGCAACCGATGTGAAACTCAAAATCCACAACAAATAGACAATAATTTTACCCATTTTTTTCCTCGCTCGATTTTTTAATATAAACAGACGGCAAAATTTACCGATGGCGAACCTTGCCGGGAGAATATGTTTTTACGGTATTAAATTATAAATCGTCCAGACGCTAAATCCAAACATCACCGAGACGACCAGCCAACCGGCGACCTGCAACCAGCGCGGATGGACATATTCGCCGACGATGTTTTTGCGGCGCGAAGCGATCAGAATCAGCGCCAAACCGACCGGTAAAATAAAGCCGTTGATCGTTCCCGCCCACACCAGAACCTTGACGGGGTTACCGACGAACAGAAAAACGGCGGTCGAGAAAACGATGAACACGATGATCAAAAGATTGTTTTTAGCGGCGATCTTCTCATGAAAGGTTTTGAGAAATGAAACCGATGTATAAGCCGCGCCGATCACCGATGTGATTGCCGCCGACCACATCACGACGCCGAAGATCCGGTAGCCGAGGTTGCCCGCCGCGCTCTGAAAGATCGACGCCGGCGGGTTTTTGTCATCGACCGCAAACCCGAGCGTGATCACGCCGAGCGAGGCTAAAAAGAGCAGAAAACGAATGATCGCCGTCAAAATTATGCCCGTCACCGCGCCGCGATTGACCTCGGGAAGCGATTCGACACCGGAAATTCCCGCGTCGATCAGGCGATGCGCGCCCGCGAACGTGATATATCCGCCGACCGTTCCGCCGACCAAAGTGATGATCGTCAGCGGCATGATCTTTTCCGGCACAAAGGTTCGAAACGCGGCTTCGGCAAGCGGCGGATGCGATGCGAAAACGATATAGACGATCAAACCGAGCATCACCACGCCGAGAATTTTGACGAACAGATCCATCGCTTTGCCGGCTTCTTTGACAAGAAAGATCGCAACCGCGACCAATGCGCTGAGCAGCGCGCCGTATTCGGGTTTGAGGTCGAAAAGCACGTTCAGCGCCAGTCCGCAGCCCGCGATATTGCCGATATTAAATGCCAGACCGCCGAGCGCGATCAGCGCCGCGAGCAGATAACCGCTGCCGCGAATCGTTTCGTTGGCGACGGTTTGTCCGCGTTTGCCGCTGACGGTCAGCACGCGCCAAATGTTGAGCTGCGCGAAAATATCGAGCAGCACCGAGAGCAATATCACGAAACCGAAACTGGCGAGAAGCTGTTTTGTAAAGACGGTTGTTTGCGTCAGAAACCCGGGACCGACCGCCGACGTCGCCATCAGAAATGCCGCGCCGAAGATCACCGATGTAAGCGAAGATTTTTTCATAAAATTCTCTGATGACGATTGCTCGGGTCGTGTTTAATCGTTTTTCGCAGAATCATCTATAAATTAGAGCGTTTTAATACGATTCTGCAAATCTTTTGGGCGTTTCGGCTAAACAAATTTAAAATTTTAGTCTATATTCGATTTGTCAAGGGCAATTTCTAACGAAAAAAAGGAAAACTGAAAATATGGCGGCTGAACTGGAGCAAACTCGTCTCATCTCGTTGGACGTTTTTCGCGGAATAACAATCGCGGGAATGGTTTTGGTTAATAATCCGGGCACCTGGAGCGCGATCTATCCGCCGCTCGAACACGCTGAGTGGCACGGTTTGACGCCGACTGATCTGGTTTTCCCGTTTTTTCTGTTTATCGTCGGCATCTCGATCGCGCTCGCACTCGGCAAGCGGATCGAATCCGGAATTACGCGTGATGTTTATCTGAAAATCATCAGCCGTTCGGTGCTGATCTTCTTTTTCGGTCTCTTTCTGGCGGCGTTTCCGCTTTTTAATTTTTCCAATAACGACATTCCGTTGACGGTCAAACTGATCGAAATGTTTGCGCTCTGCGCGATCGTTTATCTGTGGCTGACCGGCAAGATCATCGCGCCGCTTTCTTTATTGGGCGGTTTGGCGGTCTTTCTGGCGATCATTTATTTTGCCGGTTATCCGCTCGTATTTATAAATCTCGACACTTTGCGGATTCCCGGCGTGCTGCAGCGAATCGCGGTTTGTTATTTGATCACGTCGCTGATATTTATTCATACTAACTGGAAACAACTGGCGATCATCAGCGGCATTTTACTGGTGTTTTACTGGCTGGTGATGATGATCGTGCCCGTTCCCGAATGCGCCGTGACGACGATCGACGACAAAGCCTGCAATCTCGCGGCTTATGTTGACCGCACGTTTTTCGGTTTGAATCATATTTGGCAACAGGCGAAGGTTTACGATCCCGAAGGAATTCTTTCGACCATTCCGGCGGTCGTCACGACGATCGCGGGCGTCTTGACCGGACTATGGCTGACAACCAAACGAACTAATCTGGAAAAGGTCAGCGGGCTTTTCTTTTTCGGCATCGTGCTGCTCGTCATCGGCTGGATGTG
>JBBQOA010000401.1:0-4784 GCA_038330465.1 Pyrinomonadales bacterium | reverse complement strand
ATGCGCGCTCCGGGAATGACCTGGTTTCGCCTACCGCTTTTTGTCTGGTCACTTTACGCGACGAGTCTTGTTATGGTTTTGGGGACGCCTGTTATCGCCATCACAATCTTACTTCTCGCCGTCGAGCGTCTCGGCAAAGTTGGCATTTTCGACCCGGCAATCGGCGGCGACCCGATTTTGTTTCAGCATCTTTTTTGGTTTTACTCGCATCCGGCTGTTTACATAATGGTTTTACCTGGAATGGGGGTCGTCAGTGAATTAATTTCAAGTTTTTCGCGCAAGGCGATTTTCGGTTATGCGTTTGTTGCTTTTTCTTCGATTGCGATCGCCGTTTTCGGTTTTCTCGTCTGGGGACATCATCTGTTTGTCAGCGGACAATCAATCTATGCGGGAATGGTTTTTTCGTTTCTTTCCATGGTCGTCGCTATTCCGTCGGCGGTCAAGGTTTTCAATTGGTCGGCAACACTTTACAAAGGTTCGATTTCTTACGACACGCCGATGCTGTACGCCTTATTCTTTATCGGACTGTTTATGATCGGGGGGTTGACCGGATTATTTTTAGGCTCGCTCGGGATAGACGTTCACGTTACTGATACATATTTTATCATTGCCCATTTCCATTACATTATGGTCGGCGGCAGCGTTTCGGCATTTTTCGGTGGTCTGTATTTCTGGTTCCCGAAAATGTTCGGGCGAATGTATTCGGAATTTTGGGGCAAAATTTCGGCAATGATCGTCTTTGTCGGATTTAACCTGACATTCTTCCCGCAGTTTATTTTGGGATTTATGGGAATGCCGCGGCGTTACGCTGCTTATCCGCCGGAATTTCAGCTATTAAATATATTTTCAACCCTCGGAGCCTCGATTCTGGCGGTCGGAGTGATAATTTCGGCGGTTAATCTCGGATACTCGCTCTTTAAGGGAAAAATCGCCGGTGATAATCCGTGGCTGCTGCCCGGACTCGAATGGCGCACAAGCTCGCCGCCGCCGACCGAAAATTTTGAGAAAACTCCGATCGTAACTTGGGAAGCATACGATTACAGCGAGAATAACGGCTTATCGGAAACGCCTGAAGCGCGTCGTCTCAGAGAGGAAATTGTTGCTGTTTTGTAAATCAAGTTGAAATTGAAACTTTTATCAACAGCGAGGAGAAAAAATGACATATATCGTGACCACTCCGTGCATTGACTGCAAGTATTCGGACTGCGCGGCAGTGTGTCCGGTCGAGGTATTTCACGAAACTCCTGACCGACTTTTAATCAATCCCGACACCTGTATTGACTGCGATGCCTGCATTCCCGAATGCCCGGTCGAAGCGATTTTTTCGGATATGTCCAACCCGCCGGAATATGAGGAATGGATCGAGAAAAATGCCGAAGCCGACAATTATCCGATAATTAGCGTTAAAAAGCCCGCGCTTTACAAAGAAAGTTGCACCGGTCCGCCCGATAACCCCGAACCGCGATGCGGTTTGGGCTTGGCAATTGTTCCACGATCTTCGGTTATCAAAGAAAAAAGAAATGAGCAATTTGCCGCTGTCGAAATGGCGGAAAAAGACTGGGTGCGCCCCGTCGGCGCGATTTATCGAAGTAATCGAACACTTTCCGTTACGGCAAAGAAATTTTTGCAGCTTTTGAGATGCGATTGTGTCGAATAATTAAAGTTTAATTAAAACGACATTGCGCCGATTTAGTCGTTAGCGTTAGCAATAACTTTTCCCCGGTCGAGCACGGTTAGTTTATATGAATCGGTTCCAAATCCTGCATACGGCAAATTGCAGGTTGAATCGAAAGTTTTATCGATATATCGCTCAATGGCGCGGCGGGCTTCCTGTTCGTCAGCCGCCATCACGAAAAATGAATACTGACCATAACCGTTTGGCTGGAATGCGAATAGTTTGAATACTTGATCTTTCATATTTCTGTTAACTTTTGCGGATGCAAAACAGGTTTATATAAAGTGTTATAAACCTGTTTTTTGAATAAATTATTCAAGCTGGACTGTGATACAATCTGGACTGTCATCCATCATATAAGCTTTATCACGAATTATAAATAAAGTTTTAAAAACATAATAATAGAACGGGCATCCAGTATAAATCCCATTCTCTACTGTTTTAATTTGACCGTTAGATGAAAAAATGAATTTTTCGACTTTAAACCGATTTTGTGTGAAATCTTCGCCGGTAATGGCAATGATTCTGTTTTTATTGACCGCTTTGAGCGGCGGATTATTCCAAACTTACGGGCAGGACGATCCGTCGCGGACTACCGATAAGGTGACGATTGACCGTAATCGTCTTGAAGTAATTGAAGAACTTTCCGAATCGCTCGCCAACGATTTGCTGCAGCTTTCGGTTTTGACGCGCGACCGCGATATTTCGGGGATGGCGGATTTTTTCCCCCCGCAACTTTCTGCCAAGCCGTTTCCATCGCGACCTTTGCCGACTCAAAATCAAGTGAAATGGATCGGAATTCATAATTGGGCAATGGCGGACGGAAAGGATTTTCTGATGTCGAAAACTTCCGCTGAGTTAAATAATTCGAAAATTACCGGAAAGGAGTTCCTTAACGGCTGGTCAGAATTTTTGGAGCATTTTTCAGAAATTGAAGATGCGCGTTTCAAAGTCAAAGAAGCGAATTTTGCCGACAATGCAAAATCCGTGATCGGTGCGGAACAACCGACGGCGGAAGTTGGGGCAACCGGCAGAGCCCGAGTTGCTTTTTATGTCATCGGGCGCGACATCAGCGGCAAACGCGAATGGGCGCGTGGAGTGTTTTGGGCGAATGTTCGTGCCGATAAAAACAAACATTGGCAGTTCGATTCGTTTGAGTTCGCCAGTTTCGATTCGATGGTCGCCGCCACGGATATTTTTTCGGAAGTCGGTGTTCCCGCCGGAGTCGGTGCGATCAGTCCAGCGTTTGGAACGCCGGAAAACAGCGGTTTTGTCTGGCACGGCGCGGCGGCAGGTGATTTTAATAATGACGGCTGGGTCGATCTTTTCGTTGTTGGTGCGAACCGCAATTATCTTTATCTGAACGATAAAACCGGAAGTTTCAAAGACGTCTCAAGCGAAGCGGGTGTCGAAATTTTAGCTTCGGGAAGTGCGCCGCTCGTTTTCGATTATGACAATGACGGCGACCAGGACATTTTTATTTCCGCCGTCGGACAGCAGATCTTGCTCGAAAATACATTTAAGCAAACCGGCAAACTCTCATTTAACGACGTTTCACTCGAATCGGGCGTGGCGAAAAACGCCATCGGATTTTCGGCGGTTGCCGGAGATGTCAATGGCGACGGGCGACTTGATATTTATGTAACTTCGTATAATCGCTACGGTCAGATCACACCCGATTCGTGGTTTCGCGCGACGAACGGCACCTCGAATCTTCTTTTTATCAGTCAGCCGGACGGAACTTTCCGCGAAGAATCTGCAAAATGGGGCGTCGATGACAAACGTTGGAGTTATGCGGCGGAATTTTCCGATGTCAACGGCGATGGGAAAATCGATCTTTATGTCGCTAACGACTTCGGCGAAAAGGCATTATATATCAACAAAGGCGATCATTTTACAGACGAAGCAAAGGAGCGCGGCGTTCTCGATCCGGGTAATGGAATGGGCGTTTCATTCGGCGATTATAACAATGACGGGCGACTTGACCTGCATGTTACGAATATGAGTTCGACCGCCGGAAATCGAATTTTGACCAGACTTTTTCCGAATTCGAGCGCGAAAGATAACGTGCTGAAAAAGCTCGCGGCGGGGAATAATCTTTACGAGAATACGGGCGACGGAAAATTCAAAGACGTGACAGCGGAAGTCGGCGGATTCGGGGGCGGTTGGGCGTGGGGCGGCGGTTTCATTGACTTTGACAACGACGGGTGGGAAGACATCTACACGCCGAACGGGTTTATTTCCGGCAAGTCAATGAAGGACACCTGATCGCAGTTCTGGCGGCAAGTTGTGTCGCAGGATAACAGCGGAAAAAATGAAAAAGGTGCGTTGCGTTCCGACCAAAATCAGTTGATGTTCGGTCAGGGATTTTCATTCAGCGGCTACGAGCGCGATCCTTTGTATTTGAATTTGGGCGGCAAAAAATTCACGGATATTTCCGGCGTTTCGGGTATTGATTCGATCACCGATGGACGCGCCGGAGTTTTTGCCGATTTTGACAACGACGGCGATTTAGACGTTTTTTCGACGACGATTCAAAATCAAACGCATTTGTTATTTAGAAATAACGTCGGGCAAGATAATAATTTCCTGCGCGTTATTTTAGAAGGCGACGGCAAAACCACGTCGCGCGATGCTTTCGGTTCGGTCGTGCGCGTGAAAACTTCCGCTGGAACAGAGACGAAAATCAAATCCGGCGGTTCGGGTTTTATTTCGCAAAACGATCCGCGCCTTTTGTTCGGTTTGGGCAAAGACGCTCGCGCCGAATCAATCGAAGTAACGTGGGCAAACGGCAAAGTCGAAAATTTTGCAGGCGAAATGACGGCGAACTCAACGCTAATTTTAAGACAAGGAAACGGCAAAGTAGAAACTGTGAAATTGGCAAAAACAAATTTGCCCGAACCGATGACGAAAGCCGAGATTTTCGCGCAAAATCTGCACATCAAAATCGGCAAACCGCTGCCTGATTTCGCGCTCAAAACTCTGGCGGGTGCGCCGAGTTCGATGATAAAGGAATTGAAAACCGGACGACAGACTTTGATAAATATCGGGGCGACGTGGTGCGTTCCGTGCGCCGCCGAAATGCCGGAACTGGAAGGACTTAAAGCGA
>JBBQOA010000400.1:0-4797 GCA_038330465.1 Pyrinomonadales bacterium | reverse complement strand
TCCGCCTCCGTCCAGACAAACGGCTTTAAAGGCGGAAGTCGTAACTTCCACGCCGACTGATTTTTCCGTTTGGATAACCGCTTCGCTCATTAAACAAAACTTCCTTTTTAACTACTTTTAAGGCAGGAAACTAACGAGATTTTAGTCAGTTGCCGGGAAAGTGTCAAACCTGGATTGGAATAATAATTTCAATCCCAAAAACTTAAATCGTTTGACGGAAAGGCTTTTAGAAAGTTACTCTTTGATTGTCTCCTGAATCAGGTTTCTGTTTTTTTTATGGAACACCTTTCGCAACTCATCGAAATATACGGCATCTACGCGGTTTTTGCGCTCTGCACTGTTGAAGGCGACATTACACTCCTTTTGTCGGGTGCGATGGCACACAGCGAATTTTTCGGAAAATACAGCTTTCTCAAGGTATTTATTGCCGGAACGCTCGGCGGTATGGTCGGCGACAGCTTCGGCTATATGATGGGTCGCATTTTTCACGAAAAGGCGAAACATTACCGGTTTTATCAAATGACGCAGCCGCGAATCGAACGCCTGATCGAAAAATTCGGCGGATTTGCCATCATCATTTGCAAATATATTTACGGCATTCGCTCGGGAATGTGCCTTTTTTACGGCATCGCCAAAATGCCTTTTTGGCGTTTCTTGATGCTCGATGCGATCAGCTGCGGAGCGTGGGTTCTGATCTTGTCGGGTTTGGGATATTTTTTCAGCGGCGCGATCACGAGCATTTTCAGCGATGTCAAAAGATTCGGCGTGGTCGCTTTCTTTATCGTTTTGGTCGGAATTATCATTTTCTACGTCGTTGAAAGATACTGGCTGTCGGAAAAAGTCGAAGAGGTCAAATCCGAAACGATCACCAGAATCGAGGAAAAAATTCACGTTATCGAAGATGCCGCGCAGGAAAAACTTCATAACATCGGCGAGCGTCTGCACCTGACAATCCCGCCTAAACCGGAAGAAAAAGAGCCGCCCGAACAAAAAGAATCTTCGAAAGCCGCAAAAAGTTAATTTCGCCGTTATTCAATTTGCTACAAATTACGGTAATATATTTCGTTTCTTGGATAAGAAATTTCAATACAAAATAAAAGAGGAAAAAAGTTTAGTGATAATCGAATCATCGGCTCCGACCAGAGTTGATCTGGCAGGTGGAACAATCGACATTCCACCGCTTTTTTTATTCCACGAAGGCGCGGCGACCGTAAATTTTGCTGTCAGTTTGATGGCACGGTGCCGGATCGAAACGCGCAATGATGACAAGATCGTTCTCGAATCGATCGACCGCGGCGTCACCTTTGAAACCTCGCTCGAGCATTTTCACGAGCTGAAAAATGAACCGCGTCTCGAACTTTTGTCGAAACTCGTCTATTTTTTCAAACCCGAAACCGGTTTCAATATGATCACCGAATCGGAAGCTCCGGCAGGCGCCGGTCTGGCAGGTTCTTCGACGCTCAATATTGCGTGCATCGGCGCGCTAAACCGGCTCGTCGGAGACCGTTACACGCCCGACCGCTTTATTCCGATCGCGGCGGCGGTCGAATGTCAGGTCATCAAAGTGCCGACCGGTTATCAGGATTATTATTCGGCGCAGTACGGCGGCGTTTCGGCGATTCATTTTCGCCCTGACGGAATGGAGCGCGAGCCGCTTGAAATTGACATCGAAACGCTGCAAAAACGCGTCGTCGTGATCTACACGGGCGAACCGCGAAATTCGGGCACGAATAATTGGGAAATCACCAAACGCCATATCGACGGCGACAAGGAATTGTTTGATATTTTTGAAGGAATCCGCGACGATTCCCTAAGTTTGCGCGCGGCTTTGCTGAAAAATGATTGGGAAGAGGTCGGCGAAATCTTGAAAGGCGCATATCCGCGCCGCAAACGTCTGTCGCCCAAAATAACGACGCCGCAGATGGATCTGCTGATCGAAAAGGCTTATTTGAACGGCGCGATCGCCGCCAAAGTGTGCGGCGCGGGCGGCGGCGGTTGTATCGCGTTTTTCTGTGAAGAAGCGCAGCGCGAAACGGTCGAAAAGTCGCTGGCGGAAGAACTCGGCGCGGAAGTTTTGAATTGGAAACTCTGCCGTGAAGGCTTAGTTGTCAACGAACTAGCGGCTGAGGCGGTTTAATTTTAAGATCAAGAGCAAAACTTAAACACAAAATTTTCTTGAACTTCGGGAAAAAAAAGGTTCTTTTTTTAACCTTTGCCTTTTTGGCAATGATGTCTCTCCCCTAAAAATTATTGGAGACAAAATGATGAAAAAAACAATTTTATTGATATTGCTTTTAGTTTCGGTTTTCGTCCTTTCGGCACAGGCGCAGGACGATTTTTATTCGACGCGGCTTGATAATTATGCCAATCAATTAAAACGCAATACCGTTGATCTGGTGGACCGCACATCAAATGATTTGCGGCGCGGCTCGTCAAATTCACGGGCGACGATCGAAGAAGCGTTTCTGGCGCACCAGCTCGACGCCGGCACCGGACTTTTTCAACAGATGATCTCCGACCGGCGACCTGCCCCGGAATTACGCGACGGCGCCGCAATTTTGAACGATTTGGCGCGCCGCGCGCCAAGCTACGGCGCAAACAGCAATCTTTGGCGCAATGTTCAAACTTCGATCAACGACATCAACCGCGAACTCGGCGGAAATACGGGCGGCGGAAATACGGGCGGCGGAAATCCCGAAAATCGTCCGGTGATCGGCAGAGTTTACTGGCGCGGAATGGTTGACGATAAAATCCAGCTCGTCATTCGCGGCAATCAGGTCGAAACCCGCGTTATAGCGGGACGCGATTACCCGGAAGGAACTTACAGTTTCACGACCGCGTTGCCAAACAAAAATGTTTCGGTTGACCTCAACAAAACAAAAGGTCGCGGCAGTGCGCGGGTCATTCAACAACCTTCGAAATCAAATGATTACACGACCATTATTGAAATTTCCGACTCCGACGGCGGCGCAAAGGAATATCAGCTTGATATTTATTGGAAATAAAAAAAGGTGAAAAGGTAAAAAGTTTTGTTGAATAAAGACAGTAAAACTTTTTCACTTTTTCACTTTTCCACTCTTCACCTTTCCACTTGCGCGGCAATCGCGTTCGATAATGATCTGAAAATACCGCGTCCGTCATTTGAACCTAAAAGTCCTTCGCAGGCGCGTTCGGGATGCGGCATCATCCCGATGACGTTTCTGTCAAGGTTACAAATTCCCGCAATATTCGAACGCGCGCCGTTCGGATTGGCTTCGGCGGTCACTTCGCCCGATTCATCGCAATACCGAAAAACGATCTGATTGTTTTCTTCAAGTTTCTGAAAAGTTTCGTCGTCGCAGACATAATTGCCCTCGGCGTGCGCGATCGGGATCGAAATGACTTCGCCCGCTTGCGTTTCGTTCGTGTAGGGCGTGTGGTTGTTTTCGATCTTTAAATAAACGTGTTTGCAAATAAAATGCAGATTGGCATTGCGGATCAACGCGCCGGGCAGCAGTCCGGCTTCGCAGAGGATCTGAAAACCGTTGCAGATGCCGAAAACAAATTTCCCTTCGGCGGCAAACTCTTTGACCGCCGTCATGACGGGCGAAAATTTCGCGAGTGCGCCGCACCGCAGATAATCGCCGTAATAAAATCCGCCCGGCACGATGCCGGCATCATAGCCGCGCAGATCGGTTTCCTTATGCCAGATAAAATCGACCGGCTGACCGACGTGCTTTGAAATCACGTGATAAGCGTCGTGGTCGCAGTTCGAACCGGGAAAAACTATTACTCCGAATTTCATAAATGTTGGTTTTGGGTTTTGGGTCTTGGGTTTTTGGAAACTTGATTTAATAATCGAAAGCAAATCCCAAATCCCAAAACCCCGAAACCGTTTATTGAACAATTTCAACTCTGTAATCTTCGATCACGGGATTTGCCAAAACGTCTTTGGCAATTTTTTCCGCCGCGTCTTTGGCTTGCGCTTCGGTCAAATCCGAAGCGAGCGCAATTTCAAAATATTTGCCTTGCCGGATGTCCTGAATTTGTTCAAATCCGAGAAGCTCGACCGAATGATGAATCGCTTTGCCCTGCGGGTCAAGCACACTCGGTTTTAATGTCACATAAACTTTTGCTTTCATTTGATCTCAATTAAAAATCTTTTCTTTATCTCACTTCTAGTGTAAAATGAATCGCCTAATTCGACAAAATCAAAATAGTTCAAAGTTGGAGGTAACGCCGAAGTGGAGCAACAATATTTCGTTTTGAGCAAAAGCAATAATCAATCGGTCGGTCCGATGACCGAAACAGAAGTCCGCCAATGGGTTTCGCAAAGTTTATTAACTAAGGACGATATGGTGGCGCGAGTCGGCGATTCAAATTGGATCTCGATCAATCAATCGCCTTTTGCACCGCTCATGACCACCGGCTCTTACCCGTCGGCGAACCGCGAAATGGGCAGACCGAATGAATATCTGCAAAATTATACGCCGCAGGCACTCGCGAAACCGCAGGCGGACAGCTCGATCCTGCTGATTCGCTGGGTTGCGCTGATGATCGACGGTTTGGTCGCTTTTCCGTTGATGATCTTAGCGGTTTTGCCGGTCATAAGCTTGATCGGAACGCCGCTCGTTGTCGCTTATTTTATTTCCAGAGATATTTTAATGGGCAATGGACAGAGCATCGGCAAACGCGTGATGGGCTTAAAGGTTGAAAAATCCGACAACACTCCGGTTGAATGGATCGATTCGGTCAAAAGAAATGTCGTTTTCTTTGCTTATCTGGCGTTGTTTGTCTTTACCATTCCTTATCTCGGCT
>JBBQOA010000399.1:0-4800 GCA_038330465.1 Pyrinomonadales bacterium | reverse complement strand
CGATTCGAACAAAATTTTCATCCGGTTCGATCTTGACGCTCAAATTTCCGCCCGCCGCTTCCATCGAATGGACGGCGTTGATAAAAAGGTTATTGAAAAGCGAGCGCAGATATTCGGCATCCGCCAAAATTCGCGGCACGTTTTCGTGTTCGACAAGGCTGATCTTGATCTGGCAGTCGGCGGCTTGACCTTCGACGATGCGCAGTGAATCTTCGATCGTTTTGCGAATATCGGTCGGCTGTAAATTCAGATTCGGCGGACGCGAATAACTCAGAAAATCGCTGATCTGCTGATTGATCCGCGCGACTTCCGCCTTTAATTGCGCGGTCAGCTTTTCGAAATCCGCTTTTTTCGCCGCGTCTTCGGGTTTGAATTTCGCACGCAGATGATCGAGCGTCAGATTGATGTAATTGAGCGGATTGCGAATCTCGTGCGCGATCGCCGAGCCCAAACGCCCGACGACCGCCGACTTTTCGGCTTCCTGCAATTTGGCTTCGAGCTCCTGTTTTTTCTCAAGTTGCGCGGTCATTCCGTTAAACTGCGCGGCAAGTTCGCCCATTTCGTTGGTTTGCCCGTAATCTTTGACGCGAACACACATATTTCCGAGTGCAACCTGCCGCGCCGCGTTCGAGAGATCGGCGATCGGACGCGTAAAACGCCAGACGAGCAAAAGAGTGATCGCCGTCGAGATCAAAAGCACGAGCAGTGTGTAAACAAGCGGACGCGCGGCGCGTTGCGCAGATTCTTTTTTGTCGTTTTTCAAGATCACCATCACATACCAGCGTCCTTTGCTCGTATCGACGGGCGTGACGTGCGCTTCGCCTTCCGATTCGCTGTCGGGATTGAGAGTCGTATTGGGAAACTTCTCAAAATCCGCGCCGAGCCGTTTGCCTTCAAGCAGCGGCGGCAAGTTTTTGGCGGTTGCCAGTTTCTTGTAGATGATTTCTTTATTCTCGCCTTCGACGGGCAGCAGATCTTCGGAATTGAGACTGTCAGTGATCTCCCAGTTTTGATTAATGACGATGATGTCCTTGATGCGTTCGCTGATCTTTTCGTCAAAAAACGTCTGATCATCGCGTTTGACGAGCTCCGAAAGATATTCTTTCGAGGTAATTCCGCCGACGCCGAGCGCGAAACCGGCGACCAAAGCCTGTTCCTGCATTTCGCGCAATTCGTTGTTTTCTTCCTGCGTGCGAAGATTCAAATAGTATTGAAAACTGAGCGTGGCAATTAAGAGAACCACCAAAATGATCAGAAGTCTGCCGCGAAATGTGTTTAGGAAATTCATCTTTTTGATTTTGGGTCGTTGGCTTTTCGAGTTCTGACCGACCTTTTGCCTTTTACTTTTTACTTTTTTTCGTCCTGAATGTTATAGTCTTTAATAGCTTTGAAGCAAATTATTTAAGCAACTTAATAGGATTTTGCTTCATCATTAGTCCGAACTCTTCTCAAACGGTCAATCAAGATAAATTACAAAGTAAGAGGTTATTACCGATGTTGTTTACTCCAGAAAAGTTGTATTTCAAACTTATTTTCGCGCTTCTGCTGATCTTTACTGCCGCCGATATCGGTATCGCTCAAAAGAAAAAATCAACTCCTCAACAATCCGTTTCAAAAAAAGCCCCGCTCGTCAAAAAAACTTCGTCGGTCAAGGAAAAAACTTCAAAAGGCAAAGTCGCCGCCAAAATGACGCGTGCCGAAGAGGCACGAATCGCGGAAATAAAACGCGTTGAGGAAAACCGCCGCCGCGCCGCTTTAGAAACGCAGCGCCGCCGCGAACAAGCCAATCGCGAAGCACGGTCGCGAAAGTTAAATTTTGAAAGCGGACTGCGCGCCGAAACGGTCGAAAACATCATCGGCGACAACACCGACGGCGAAGACCTTGAAGTTCGCCGCGCCGCGATCAACGCGCTCGGCAATCACGCCGGCACGGTCGTCGTGCTCGAACCGCAAACGGGCAGAGTTTTAACGATTATCAATCAGGATTGGGCGATCACGAAAAGTTTCAAGCCGTGTTCGACCATCAAACTCGTGACGGCGGTCGCGGGACTGAATGAAAACATCATTCAACAGGACGGCAACATCGCGCAATCGAATTTCGGGATCGTGCTCGACGATGCGCTGGCTTATTCGAACAATGCTTATTTTCAACGAGTCGGTTCAGGTTTGGGCGGACAGAAAATGGTTTCTTACGCGCGCATTTTAGGACTCGGCGAACCGACCGGTTTGAATGTCGAAGGCGAAACGGGCGGACGCGTTCCGTTCAATAACAATAATGCGCGGATCTATTCGCACGGCGACGATTTTGAAGTCACGCCCTTGCAGCTTGCCGTGCTCGTTTCGGCGATTTCCAACGGCGGAAAGCTGATCGTCCCGCAAATTCCGCGAACAAAGATCGAAAAAGCGAATTTTCGCGGGATGATGAAACGCCAGATCGCTTTGCCGCCGATTTCTCTGCAAAGAGTGATTCCCGGAATGGTCGGCGCGGCAAGTTACGGAACGGCACGGCGCGGCGTTGATTCATCGCTCGACATTGCCGGAAAGACAGGTTCGTGCATCGGACAAGGCTCGTGGCTCGGACTTTTTGCGTCGGTCGCGCCGATCGAAAATCCGCGCCTCGCGGTCGTCGTCATTCTGCGCGGACAATCGGAACGCGGAAAATACGCGGCGGCAGTTGCGGGAAACATTTATAATGCCTTGCGCAGCCGTCTGACCGCGGATGGCAAAACCATTGCCAAACTGCCGCTGCAGATCAAACCGCAATCAAAAGTTGACGCGAAAACTTCCGCCCGGCTCGATGATGCCGATTCGGATGATTCGGACGATAACGGAACTGTTCGGCAAGGAAAAAAAGGCGACGAAAATGTTTTGAACAACGATTCGGAAAACAAATCGAAGACCGTCAAAGTTCCGAATACGACAAAGAAAACCGAACAAAAACAAACGCCTTTGTTTCCGACCATCGTGATCACGAAAAAAGAAGAAATAACGCGTCCGCGAATTGTCAGTAAAAACCGTCGATAATTCGCGATTAAATGTTTGGCGGCGATCCTTAAAAGATAATGAAAAGTTTTAAGTTAAAACTTTTCATTATTTGCTTTATGGAGTTAGATCGGCTTATGATCTCTCTTATCTGATGATTCATTTTTCTAAATAATCTATATATTTTCACCTTTTAGCTTGACACAAACGCGAGAGTTGCGGGATTATTTATTTTTCCGCCCCAACGGATTTTGTTCGTTTATCATAAGATATTCAGACTAAGTTTTGTGCAAATATTTGCAACCATTTTTTTTCATAGACCATCTATGATTTCGCAAACCGTTGAAACTTTGATCGGTTTTCGGTTTGCCAATAAATTTTAAGAATTAACACGTTTTGGAGGATATAAATTAATGAAAACCTTATTTAAAGTTTTGGTGCTGGGTATTTTGATGACGGCTTTTGCGGCTTTGACATTTGCTCAGGATGGTCCCACTCTGGCAGACCTGTTTGACAAGTTTAAGATCGAGCGCAAAGCGGCGTGCGGAGAGCGCGACGCAGCACTTGCGACCGGCAAATTGATCATCGAAAAATTCGGTGATGATGAATTAAACAAAGACATCATTGACTATGTTAAAAAACAAGTCGCAATTATCGAAAAAGATGATCTGCCATGCAAACGCTTTAATCGATATAATAAAGATTACAAAGATAAAAATTGGAGCGATTTTTTTGCCGTCAGTAAAGAAATTATGTCGATCGAAGGCGATTCAACGCTCGGGTTTGATGTCTTGATTACGCTTACTTCAGTTGGCTACGAACGCACCGCGCTTGATAAACTTGATACCTACAATAACGAAACCATCAACAACGCGAAATCGGTGCTTCAAAAAATTGAAGCCGGTAAAACTTCGAAATCTTATGGTACCTGGGTTCCATTCAATTCAAAAGAAAATACTCAGAGTTGGATGAATTATATCCTCGGATTTTACACATTGCGGGCAGCGGCAAATGACCCGTCGAAGAAAAAAGACGCGCTCGCCTATTTTTATAAATCAACTCAAGTCGGAAACGATAACAAAAACGATGTTTCGATCTATACTCAAATCGGCGACTATTATTTCTCCGAAGCCGCCAAGTTGGACGAAAAATATCGCGGGATTCGCGCCGCCAATAACAATACCGATAATGATGAAAGCAAAGCCGTTCTCGGGATGGCACGCGGCTATGCCGACCGCGGGATTGATGCTTTTGCCAGAGCACGGAAGATTTCGATAGATAATAAAGCGAAACAGACGCAAATTGACGCGATCAGCAAAACCCTAAGTGATCTTTACAAATTCCGATTCAACATCGCGCCTGATGCGAAAACACCTGATCTGGAAATGTACGTTTCGGGATTGTTAACCAAACTGATGCCTGACCCGGCAACCGACGTTACGCCGGTTTTGCCCTAGTTAATTTCAGAGTATTTATTGTTTCTTCAATTCTTTTTTAGTCTACGACGGTTCAGAAAAGCAAATGCCCAAACTTATATCGTCTAAATTGCCAAAGTGTTTTACACAATTTTAGATAAAGCGAGGTAAATTTATGATGAAAAAACAACTTTTATCGTTAGTGTTTGTTTTAGCAACCGTTTGTGTGATCTATCTGCCGGCGGAAGCAAAAACTTCGGGAGACTACAACGGCACGATTCTTTCAAAACCTGTCACGGTCGAGAAATTAAATCAAACCCGTTATGTCTGGTATCGCGGCAGGCTTTATAAAGTCAGATATCGAAGATCCTATCGTCCGCGCCGGAAATATCGAACGATCCGT
>JBBQOA010000398.1:0-4804 GCA_038330465.1 Pyrinomonadales bacterium | reverse complement strand
GCCTGTTTTGTGTCGCTCGGACACAGCAAGCACACCGTGATCGGCGCGGTGTAACGGGCGGGCGTCGTGATCTCAAGCCGGGAAACCGACGCCGAGCGAATAACCGCCGGGCAGAGTTCCGGCACTTGCCGGGTCAATCGGAACAGCGGTGGTCGTTCCGCCCGCTGCAACATTCGAGAAATTAACCGAAGTCGTCCCTGAAACGGCTGTCACATTTGCTCCCGCAACAGTTTGAAAGCCTGTCCAATCAGGTAGAGAACTCCGACTTGTATTTGGATTTGTCAACAGTACGGTTAAATTGGTTCCGTCAGCGTTAATGACGTAAAGACTGTTTCCTTCAGCATCGTCTGAAGCGCTAACTAACTCAGCCCCGTCAGGCGACCACGCTGGAAAGCGGGCGGGCGGATTATTGAGATTAACAAGTGGATGAATGCCGATCTGACTCTGAAAGAAATCGAACCGGTGTGACAAATACGTCGTGGCGCCAAACTCAACATCATCGATGGTGAAGACAATCGCATTGCCGTCGGGCGACCAGGCGGGATACACGAAAATGCCGCCTCCCGAAGTCATCTGATTCCACTCCGTACAGTTTGAACAAGAGGACGGGATAATCAGGACGTGATCATTCCCCCCGCCAAATAGTCCTTGAAAGGCAATGAAGGCTCCGTCGGGAGACCAGGTCGGATGAGTCTTGACGATTGAAAAAGCCGGGGCGGTAAGCTGTCTTTCATTGGCTCCGTCGGCGTCCATAACGAAGATGTCGCCGCCTTTGGAAAAAGCGAGTTTTGTTCCGTCGGGTGACCACGCGGGATCAATATCCGGAACCGTGTTGTTGGTCAGCCGCGTCGGATTTGAACCATCAGCCATCATTGAGTAAATCTCTCGGTTGCCGTCACGATCACTTGTAAAAACTATTTTCGAGCCGTCAGGCGACCATCTGGGCGAAGTGTCGTTCGCGGAATTATTCGTCAACCGCGTTTGATTCGTGCCGTCGGCATTTAACGAGTAAATTTCATTATTGCCGTCACGATTGCTGACAAATACAATTTTGCCGAAAGCCGCCGGGCGGACGCCTGATTCGTAAGCGCCGATATCCACGGTGTTATCCTGCGGACGTGTCACGCCGCGTTGGTCAGTCGCCGGTGCGCCGGTATTGCTGCCGGCGTTAATTGCCGGACTTCCGCTAAGCAGAGAGTAAGTTTCGGTTGTTCCGCCGTTGCTCGCTAAACCGCCCAGTTTTGGATTTACATTACGAAAATCATTGACGCCAAAACCCGTGCTGCCGGTAGTATTGCCAACAATATTTCGACCCTGAGATATCGCGGTTCCGCCGACATCGGTGATTGAACCCGGAGCGGATACGTTATTCGCGATGATGGTATTTTTGATGTTAACCGTGCTGCCGGAAACGATTCTTAGACCGCCGACATCACCGCTGACAGGATTGTCGCTGCCGTTATTGGCGATGGTGCAGTTCAGGATTGTTGTCGTACCGCCGTTGACTTTTATGCCTCCGGTGTGGATGCCGACGTTATTAAAAGGTGAATCGCCGACGTTATCCGAAATCGTCACGTTGGTGAGAGACATGGTGCCGCCATCGTTGACTATGCCGCCGGTCTCTCCGGAATTACTTTCAACGGTGGAGTTGGTCATGTTCAATGTCCCGAAGTTGTCAATGCCGCCTGCGCCGCCAGTGTCAAAAACAGAACCATTTCGACTGACGGTACAGTTGTTGAGCGTCAAAGCGGCACCCGAATTAATTAGGATTCCGCCGCCACTCATGTTGGCACTAATCGAACTAAAATCGCTTCCTCCCGAAATGCTCAAGCCGGAAACGGAAACATTTCCCGACGTGATATGAAGTACGCGATCATCGGAGCCGTTCTCCTGCAATAGACGCACGACATTTGCGCCGGGTCCTTTGATGGTCAAGTCTTTATTAATGAGAAGTTCCCCACCGAGTGTCGGAGAGCCGGGTGTATCTAATATGATTGCACCTTTGACGCTCGCGTCGAAAACGATTGTATCGCCAATGGCTGCATCCGCAATTGCCTGACGTAAACTTCCGGCGCCGCTGTTGTTTTTGTTGGTCACGGTCAGAGTTGCCGCCACGGTTCCCATGACTGCCAAACTCAATATAAAAATTATTGCTCCGATCATGCCGATAAATTTTTTCATCAAACTTTTCTCCTTTTGACAATTCAATGTTTCCTCTGTGCATTACGCGCACTGCGATAAATAATTGGTTCAAAAAATTAAAATTTTCTTAAAACGACCTTGCGCCCGAAAAATGTATATTTTTTGGAAAAGCCGGTATATATTCATTTTCATCACGCCTTAAGCCTTCCGTTATTAGCCGGATTTTGAATTTAACCGCCTGATCCGACAGGCAATTCGGGCAAATCTTTCAAAGATTTCAAACAAATCAATACCCGGTCGGTTTCGACAAAATGAATCTCGTTTGTTTCCACGAGCCGGTAAATTTCGCGCTCGGTCAAACGTGTTAAAATTGCCGCGACCTGCGGCGTTGCCATCTCGACCAAAGATTTGCATTGCGGGCAAAAGGTTTCAAAACGTTCGCCGCGCCGGCTGTATAAAACGGTCTCGTTGAGTTCGATTTCGATTTCCGTCTTTTGTTTCATAAATTTTTCTTGTTTTCCCTCGGGTTCGGCGCTACAATCTGCCTGACAACTTCCTATTTTTGACTTAAAAATTGTTTCAGCGATATTTTTACCGAAAAATGCCGAAACAGTCTTGGATTTTTTCGGACAAAGTTTTGACATTTTTTTGACATGATCGAAACGACAGAAAACAAAGGATTTATCTACGAATTCGGAAAGTTCGTGCTTGATCCGCAAGAGCGGGTTTTGCTTGCCGACGGCAACCCCGTGCATCTGACCGATAAAGTTTTCGATACGCTTTTGCTTTTGATTCACCACAACGGACGGCTTTTGACCAAGGACGAAATGATCGCGGCGCTTTGGACGGAATCGTTTGTCGAGGAAAGCAATCTGGCGAAAAATATTTCCCGTCTTCGCAAAATTTTGAATACCGACGGCGTTGAACTGATCGAAACTTTGCCGAAACGCGGGTATCGTTTTCAGGCGGAAGTAAATGAAATTGACGGCGAAACAAACCTGCTTGTTCACCGGCACCTGCGCGTCAGGGTTTCGCAAACCATTGGAAACGGCGATCAACAAAAAACGCCGAACAATCCGCCGACGCTCAACGAGATTCACAGTATCGCCGTGCTGCCCTTTCATCCGTTGGGATTAAAATCGGACGATGATTTTTTGGGTTTAGGTCTGACCGATGCGCTGATCACGCAGCTCAACCGCGTCGGGCAGATCACGGTTCGCCCGACGAGTTCCATTATCAAATACAATGTTTTGGAACAAAACACGGTTTCCGCCGGGCAGGAATTGCAGGTTGACGCGGTTTTGGAAGGGACATTTCAGCGTCTCGACAGTAAATTGCGTCTGACGATTCAGATGTTTCTGACGGCGAACGGAAATTCGCTCTGGGCGGACAGTTTTAACACCGAGATTCAGGATATTTTTACGGTTCAAGACCAAATTGCCGAGCGCGTAGTCGGAGCTTTAACCAAAAAATTGAACGAAGAGGCGCAGACCAAACTAAAAAAACGCTACACGGAAAATGTCGAAGCGTTTGAGGAATATCTCAAGGGACGTTATTTTTGGAACAAACGCACGCGCGAAGGTTACGATGCCGCGCTTATTTGTTTTCAGAAGGCAATCGAAATTGACCCATTGTATGCCCTTGCCTACTCGGGAGTCGCGGATATTTACAATTTGCTGCCGCTCTATGACGGATTTACGCCGCACGAATGTTTTCCGAAAGCAAAAGCCGCCGCCTTGAAGGCGCTCTTTATTGACGCAAATTTGGCGGAGGCGCACGCCGCGCTCGGGCTGTCAATTCTGCATTATGATTGGAATTGGTCGGGAGCCGAGGTTTCGTTTCAAAACGCTATCAAATTAAATCCGAATTATGCGTCGGCTTACCTCTTGCTCGGAGTTTATCTGCTGCGGATCGATCGACTCGGTGAAGCCTTGATCGCGCTGAAAAAAGCCCGGGAACTCGATCCGTTATCGCCGATCAATGCCGTCTGGCTGGCGGAAGTTTTGCGTTATTGCGGCGAAACCGAAGCATCGATCCAAATGCACCTTGAAACACTTGAATCTGCTCCCGATTTTTTCATTGCTCATTATCATCTGGCTTTTTCATATATTGACGCCGGTCAGCTCGATAAAGCCGAATTTCATCGTCAAAAAGCCGTCAGTTTTTCAAACGAAAACTCGCTCACGCTTTCGTTGCAAGGGATTTTGCAAGCCGCTTCCGGAAACCGCGCGGCAGTGCAGGAAACTTTGAACAAACTTTTGCAAATGAAGGCTGAAAAATATATCAGCAGTGCCAATATCGCCTCGGTTTATGCGGCAATGGGAAATGAAGAGAAAACGTTGGAATGGCTGGAAACCGGTTTAGAAGAGCGCGATGCCAATCTGACGTGGATTAAATTTGATCGGGAATTTAAATTTTTGGAGCAAAATCTGCGGTTTCAAACCATTCTGCAAGAAGTCGGACTAGCTGACAGAAAAGTAAAATTAACCGAAAAACTGCCTCTCAAAAAAAATAGCCGGAATCCTTTATTCGCCTTGGTTATATTGGCGCTGGCGATTATTCTGGCGCTCGTCGTGTACTTTTGGATGCGTCAAAAATCCGTTGCCGCCATCAATCAAATCGAAAAAGTTGTCGTTTGCCTTGACCGACAAACAGAAAAACG
>JBBQOA010000397.1:0-4808 GCA_038330465.1 Pyrinomonadales bacterium | reverse complement strand
CAGCGAAATAGAAATGCTGAACTGAAATCAGTCAATATTAACCAAATTTGGATCTACTGAGCCTAGGTAATTCGTTCATCGCCGATTTCAATTTAATCGAAAGCCGCCCGTTTTACTGAAAACAGCGATCATCTACAAAATACATAAAACATAATGTTAGATCGGGTTGCGTGAAATAATTAGATCAAGAAAAATAACTTCGGAATAGCTGATAACTGATAGCTAATAACTGATAGATTTCACAGCGAACAATCTTTCCTTATTTATAAATGCAACTTGGTATTAGTCTCAGTAAATCCCAATTTGGCTATGACATTCACAGTCCGGACAAATCAGTATCGTGAGCCGCCCGCGAACGCCATTTCTTTTCAATCAAGTTTTAATTGATGAATCCTGCTCGCTTGCCGCTCGCTTTACTGATTCAAATCTGCAATCCAAAATCCGAAAGCCGAAATTTGGTTCTACTTAAACTTGATAAATTATAAGTTTTATCCCTGTCAGTGGTTCTGATGTCTCTCTGATAGGCTTTTTATCCTAAAAAAAATAGGTAGTATTACCGATGCAAGGCACTCAAATATCCTGCTAATATCATTTTCATCAATACTTCTTCGTCAATTTTAGTTGTTACGACGGTTAGAAATCGCTTTATAAATATTCGGCTTGCGAAATGTTTAAAATAATCAGTTTTTTGTTTTATTACTTGCACAAGCGTTTGATCGTGATGTGTAAGATTTATCACACTTCGAACCCGCTGACGCTGCGGTGGCGTTGGAGTCATTGGAAAACCGAATACGAACGGCGTCATCAGAAAAAACGCGGGAGTTTGATCAACCGCGAAAAAATTAAAAATTAAAAATCTACCCCCGTTCAAGAACAAGACGGCGCGAATTTTATTGGCTGATTCGCACCGTCTTGTTTTAATAAAAAGGAACGCAGGCTTTGTTGCCGGCGTTCCGTTTTTATTTGGTTTTCGAACTCAGATAACCTTTCCGGTTTGATAGTTTATATTTCTGTGCGCCCGTGTTCTTAACCCGCACTTTCAATTTGTGCCATTTTCCGTCGGACGTTGCCGGATAAAATCCGATGACGTATTGATTATCGACTTCGGCTAAAACCTTTTTGCAGACTCCGTAGAGCAAAAACCGGTTGTGAACGGCGCGCTGAAAGGTTTGTCCGCCGCTCGATTTACTGATCTCGGCAAGCGCGGCGGTATTTAACTTCGACGCTTCCAATGCGCCGAGTCTTTGTCTGCCCTGATCGCGATAAAGATCGTAATACGAAAAAAGTTCTCTGTTCTCGCTGCTGAAAGAAATCGAATAAACCGGCAAATTGACGCTCCGCAGATGAGTGCGTAATTCTTTCAGACTGTGATCGCTGCGGGTATCTTCGCCGTCGCTTAAAACTAACAGAATCTGTTTGCCCGTGCGGCGTTCGCGCACTTTTTCGGAAGCCGCAAAGATCGCGTCATAGAGCGAATTCGGCGTCTTTGGATCAATGTCCGTCAGGTTCGCGTTGATCTGGTCGATGGTCGGCACAAAATCGGTGGTTAAACTTCCGCGTTCGTTAAAAACCGTGACAAAGAATCGGTCCTTCGGCTTCAATTCAGCCGTGAATTGTTTGAGCGCGGCAAGCACGGTCGCCGTCCGTTCATCGGTCGACGGGTGCAGATCGTAAACAATGCCGAGCGAAACCGGCGATTCTTCCGCCGAAAAGTTATCGATCGTTTGTTTGGATTGATTATCGAGAATCTCGAAATCTTCTTTTTTCAAACCCTTGACAAAGTTGCCGCTTTTATCGGTGACGGCAACATTGACCGTCACGAGATTTGTTTCAACCCGAATCGTCTCGTCCTGTGCAAAAGAAAATACTGAAAAAGCGATTAAGAAAATGATTGATAATAGTATTGTTTTGATGAATTTCATTATTTTTGTGTTCCTCAGTTCAAATTATTTTCCTTGTGTCACCAATAAAACGCAGCCGACAAAGGTTTTGTTTCGCGTTGAGATATGAATTCGAGTAAAACTTTCGGTCAATCATTCAAATTTAATCTGAACCGTGGCATTTTGTATTCGCACAGAGTTCACGATTTATCGTGAAGCCGTCCCGGCTTTGCGGGCGGGCGGTCAAACTAAAGTTTGAACTCTCAGCGAATGGCGTGTCGATTTTGAGTTTTAGACAGGTTTTTTGGCGAAACTTGTGATAATCTTTTGGAGCAGTTTCATTACAAATAATTCATTAAAATCTATTTAGGAAAATTATGCTTGCATCGCTCTTTTTGTCGTTCTTTTTTCTTTTTCAAACATCGACAATGACGACTCCGACGCCCGCGCCTTCGCCGAAACCGGTTGAACCGCCGCAGGTCAAGGAAGAACCGCCCGTCGTGATGAAACATTCGATCACGGTCAAGGGAAAAACCTTGAACTACACGGTCACGACCGGATTTATGCCGATCAAAAACGCGCAATCGGGCGAAACCGAAGCGCGGATCTTCTATATGGCATACACGCTCGATAATCCGCCCGCGAATCGTCCGCTGATGTTTTCGTTCAACGGCGGTCCTGGTTCGGCGAGCGTTTGGCTGCATCTGGGCGCGATCGGACCGAAACGCGTCAAAATGCTCGATGACGGTTTGATGCCGCCGCCGCCGTATGATGCGGAAGATAACCAGCAAACCTGGTTGACCGACACCGATCTCGTCTTTATCGATCCGGTCGGCACGGGTTATTCACGTGCCGCGAAACCCGAACTCGCTGCGAAGTTCTTCGGCGTGCAGGGCGATATCGAATCGGTCGGTGAATTTATCCGTCTTTATCTCGGACGCGCCGAACGCTGGTCGTCGCCGCTCTTTCTGGTCGGCGAAAGCTACGGCACAACGCGTGCTTCGGGTCTGTCGAACTATCTTTTTGACAAAGGTATCGGACTCAACGGCATTCTGCTGATCTCGACCGTCATGAATTTTCAGACAATTCGGTTTGCCGACAACAACGATCTGCCGCTCGTTTTGATTCTGCCTTCGTATGCCACAACCGCCTGGTTTCACAAACGTCTGTCGCCCGAAATGCAGGCAAAATCAGTTAAACAGATCGCGCAGGAAGCGCAAAATTTCGCGCTCAACGAATTTATGCCGGCGCTTTTCAGGATCGATCGGCTTAGCGAACCCGAAAAACAAACGCTCGCCGATAATTTCAGCAAATTCACGGGTTTGAGCAAAACTTTTATACTTCAAAATAATTTCCGCGTCGAACTCGGCGAATTTATGAAGGAATTACTCCGCAGCGAACGGCGAACGGTTGGTAGACTCGACAGCCGTTTTACCGGCATCGACTCGGACGCGGCGGGTAGCGATGCTGAAAACGATCCGAGTATGAATGCGATCCGTCCGCCCTACACGGCGGTTTTCAACGATTATGTCCGGCGCGATCTCGGTTTCAAAAGCGATCTTGAATATTACATATTGGGTGGCGGAGTCGGTCGCTGGAATTGGGGAACCGACAACGGTTACGCCGACACGAGCCGCAGTTTGAAGTCGGCAATGTCGAAAAATCCGTATATGAAAGTTTTTATCGCGAACGGTTATTACGATATGGCGACGCCTTTCTCGGCGACCGAATACACGGTTTCGGCGATGAATCTCGACCCGCAGCTCCGCAAAAACATTTCATTCACATATTATGAAGCGGGACATATGATGTATATCGAAAAAGTTTCCTTGCAGAAACTTAAGGAAGACGCGTCGGCATTTATAAAAACCGCGCTGGTCAAATGATTTTGACCGGAACGCACGCGGAATTCCGCGTGCGTTCCGGTCAATTACGCGTTTGTTTTGATTGAAATTTTCCTCTTTAATTCATTTGATTGGTCGTCGCGTCGGGCTGAAAACCGCCGAGCTCATCGATTTTCGCTTTCAGTTTTGCGAGCGTTTCCGTCTGTTTTTTGCTGAGCGCCGTAAACTGCGCGTCGTCAAATGAATTGCCGGCAACCTTGTAATCTTTGCCGTCCAAAGAGATCACAAAACTGTTGTAAATTCCGTCATAGATCCGACTGCCTTTGACGGTTTTCAGTTTTGTGCGCGGAAGATTCAATTCCTCGACGAGCTTGTCGATTTCCGCCATTCGTGCCTCATCGATCTTTTCAAAATTTCGCTGATCTTTGTTGATTCGGTTGAGATTTCCCTCTTTATCGAGCGTGTAGCTTTTCATAATGCCCGCAAAACCGCCGCTTTGCGAAACGGTGATCTTCCACGTCGTGCATTGTTTGGTCTGCGCGTCAGTTGCTGTAAACCCGATCATCAAAATTGTCATTAAAAAAATAAATCTTAAAAGTTTTGTAAGTTTCATATTGATTTTCCCCTTGTATTTTTGGCGGCTTTGAAAACAAACCCGCTATTTTTTGAACGGATGAGATTTTACAGCTTGCAAAATGGTCCATGTCAATACCGGTTGCGAGCTTGATCAGAATGAAACCTCAACTGACTTTGTAAAATCAAGCCGCAAAACCGATTCCTGTGAAAATTGTTTTTTGTAACTCGTGCGAATTTCATCGACCGCTCGATCGACGGTTTTGCGTTCGTTTTTCGGATAAAAAAGAATCAAAACCCTGCTCGCTTCACGGACAATCTTGCCCGCCGAATCCCTGTATTGACCAAAACCTTCCAAAACCGTAAAACCTTTCGGAAAACGCGGCGTCACTTCGCGTTCGAGAAATCGGTTCCAATCTTCATCTGAAACCTTTTCGCCGTCCGCCAAATCAGTCCCGAAATAAAGTTCGGTTCGATAGAATTTGTCGGCAAAAAAAACTTGCGAATTTGG
>JBBQOA010000396.1:0-4824 GCA_038330465.1 Pyrinomonadales bacterium | reverse complement strand
AAACGAAATTCTTTCGGGTTCTTCGGCGCTGTCGGAATTATCGACCGCGATCAATTTCTCGTCTTTAGCCGAGAAAAGCCGCAAACTGACATCGGCGTTTTTCTGCCAAACCACGACGCGGACAAAATCACCACCCTTCGCGACAACTTTGAAGATCTGCGTTTCAGCCTTTTTGATTTCGCGTTCAAACGGCTGAGTTAATTGAAGTTCGCTTTGTGCCGAAGCCGTCGGGCAGAAAAAAACGGCAAGCCAAAAAAGCCCGCCGATCTTTGCGCATTGCCGATAAATAATTTTTTGCCCGAACATTTTGTCCTCCAAGTTTTATTGAATTGAGGACGCATTTTTTATCGCGTGAGATTTCTGCGCTGATCACCAATTAACATTGCCTTCCTGCGAAGTATCGATCTGCGTCAGCTCAACGCCTTCGTCAAACAGAAAGATCTTTAAATTATCAAACAAAAAATCGTGCGAATCCGGATTTGAAACGTCGAGCCCGAAATGATTGATCAATTGATTTTGTTTTTGCAGCCATTCTTTCCAGCACGATTGGCAAATTTCGTCGAAAACGCGCTGTCCCAATTCATTCGGGAAAGGCGCAAACTGCATCTGTTCATCTTTGCGTCCGCACCGTCCGCACTTAAAACCATCTTTTGAAAATAAACCCATTTTTATAAAAACACTCCAAATTTATTGATTAACCACAGATTAACACAAGATAATAGATAGTCGGTAATGAATAAATTGCCACAAAAGCCGCCTGTTTTCCATTATCAGCAACTATCCGTTCTTTTCGGCGAGCCGGATCGCGTCCAAAACTTCATCGTCGCTCGGGCGAAACAAACTTAAACTTTGAACCTTGTGATAAGCAATATTGCCGTTTTTGTCGATGACGACGACCGCCCGCGCCGAACGCCCCGGCAGCCATGATTTGACATCGTATTTCGCGGTCGCCTCGCCCTTTTCATCCGAAAGCAGCCGGAGCGTCAGATTGTATTTATCGGCAAAAGATTTATGCGATTTTTCGGAATCCATCGAAACGCCGACGACCTCCGCGCCCGTCGCCTGATAATACGACCAATTATAGCGCACCGAACAAAGCTGCGCCGTGCAAACCGGCGTATCATCGCCCGGATAAAACAATAAAACGACCGTCTTGCCCTTCTGATCGTGCAAACTCCAGCTTTCGCCATTCAAATCCTTCAACGTAAAATCCGGTGCTGCTTCGCCTGTTTTCATGGTTTGTTTTCCTCAATTCGATTATTACAAGTCAGTTTTCATAAAGCTGTTGAATATTTATAGCTCTATATTCATATTTTTTGCAAAATGATTGACGACTTGTTTTTCTAATTCGGGGGCAAGAAATTTTGTCCATTGTCCAAGACGAAAAAGAAAATCTTTCAGGTCTTTTTCAACGTGTTGCAGTTTCTTAAACATTTCCTCAACAGTAAACTCGATGGGTTTTTCTGTTGCCTTTTCTCTTTTATCGTGCCAGATTTTTACTTTTCCGTCGTTTATTTCGATGAAGGATTCCGGATCGTGTCCCGTCCAAATATCGACTTTGCCATTTACCACATCAAGCCAATCCGTCCAATCTTCCAAACCGCCGCAACAACCCGGAGCGACTTTGATTTCGTTGTTTTCTTTGAACAATAGTCCGCCGGAGAGAACAAACCTGTCTTCGTTCCCGACAAACGCCCGCAAAGTTTCGGCGGCGGTTTCTTTAACTATTTCATCGATAATAGGAGAAAAAGCCGACATCATTATCGAACCGATTTCCGCATCACTCGTTCCGGAAAAAAGGCGTATGTAAAAAAGCCCGTTCTTCGAAATTTCCCATGGCGCGGGATCTTCAAAATAATCGATGCTATCGACAACCGCTTCGATTGACTTGTTTGAGTTTTGGTTCATTACTATTGAAAATCCCGAATATCCTTAAAAGGCTTCTCTTTATATGATACGCCAAAGGCGCAAATAGCCACGCCATTGATGGCGTGGTTGGCTGATGATAACCGAATAAAGGGCGTTTTAACGTCCTTTTAATTGCTTTAGCCTTCATCATATTTCTCTAACCTCTCGTGCGTCGAGCCTTTTATGTGATGTTTTTTCTGATTTGAAATATATCTCATAACCCACTGCAAATCTTTCGTTCCGAAACTGACGATGCCGTAACCTCTCTGCCATTCCAATAGTTTTTGATTGACGAATTTATTGATATAAAACGAACTACCGCATTTCAATTGTCCGATCCATTTGCTGATTAATAATTCGGGCACAATGCTGACCGCTAAATGAACATGATTTTCCGTTCCGCCGACGGTATGAAAAAATGCGCCGTCGGTTTCGATAATTTTATGTTTCAAAAAATCGTGTAGTTTCGCTTCGATTTCGGGCTTAATTATAGGCAAACTCGCTTTCGTGTGCCATGTGATATGAAGATTTATCTCGGAATAGGCATATTCGGACATAGTTTTGCTAAAGCGTTTGAAAAGGACGTTAAAACGCCCTTTTGGGTTTTGAAATCGTTTGACCACGCGCTAAAGTCGCGTGGCTATGCGCGCCTTTCGGCGTTTTTTTGCATGATTTACTGAAAATCCCGAATATCCTTAAATGGCTTGTCTTTATCGGTAAAATCCGGTCGGTAATAGTGCGAGGCGGATTCGTATTCCTGCATAAAACCTTCTTCCATTCCGAGTTCTTCCATTATTTCGATTGCCGAAAACCATTCGCGTTCCGAAATTCGGCGCGAAAGTAGAATATATCTTTCGTCGGTCGCGGCTTTGTTCGTCGCGTAGTATTGCGCCATCAATGAGATCGCGACTTTTGGTGAAAGCTCGCCGCGGATCCAGCGGAGATTTTCTTCGATTCCGGCGAGATCGTTCGGCAAAACAAGCAGGCGAATGACGAGTCCGCGTTTTAACAAACCGTCGGCGCCGTAAACAAGTTCCGCGCCAGTTTGCCGGAACATTTCCTTGATCGCGAGCCGTGAAAAATCCCGATAGCCGCGAATCTTTGAAAACTGAAATCCGGCATCGTTGTCGGCGTATTTCAGATCGGGCAGATAAACATCGACGATTCCGTCGAGCAATTTTAAGACTTCGACCGAATCATAAGCGTTCGTGTTGTAAACGATCGGCAGGTGCAAACCGTTTTCGGCGGCAATTAAAATCGCGCGTGCCATCTGCGGCGCAAAATGCGTCGGCGAGACGAATCCGATGTTATGACAACCTTTTGCCTGCAATTCGAGCATCATTTCCGCGAGCCGTTCACAGGTGACCTCGTTTTTTTTCTGCTCTTTCCACGTTTGCGAAATTTGATAATTCTGGCAATAGACGCAGCGTAAGTTGCAGTTGCCGAAAAAGATATTGCCCGCGCCGTTTGTGCCGGATAAAACAGGTTCTTCGCCGAAATGCGCCGTGTAGTTTGAGACGACCGGCAGCGCGCCCGAATAACAGGCGGCAATTTCATCTTTCAGTCGATTATTTCCGCAATCTTTCGGACAAACGGTGCAGTTTTCGAGCAGTTTTTCGAGCGCTTCAACTCTCTTTATCAGTTGTCCCGTCTTCAAGAGTTGCAAGAACTTGCTTTCTGATGCGGCGTTTTCCTTTGGCATTGTATGTATATTTATTGATTATTTCTTTCGGTGCGACCTTGTTGGCAAGCGCCCACGTAAAATCCATTTCGGCGTTGACGGTCGCCGTCGCCATTCGCGTTTCGAGCAGCATCATAATGCTGCCGTAAAACAAAAAGAAAATTCCGATGATCCCGACCATGATCGGCAGCCAGCGGTAGATATTAAAAAATCCGGCGATCGCGATCGTCACACTCGTTAAGATAAAGAATCCGAGCCCGTAATAAAACGCGCTCATCGCCCGCTGCAGGATCCGCGAGCGCGTCGTCACTTTGTCGAGCAGATTGACGACCGTATCGAGCCTTTTTTCATAGAGCGGAATATTTTCTTTGTGGTCGGTCGTGATCAGTTCGCTCAAACGCTGTTCGAGCTCGCGGACGCGGTCGACAACGCGCCCGAGCCGCGTCGAGGTTGAAAGCACGAGCGAGCCCGTCGCCGAGATCAGCAGCGTCGGCGTGACCATCGCCGTCAGGAATTCGATCGTCGGATTGAGCGAATTGACATTTGGAATTAAATCGCCAGCCATAGAAATCATTCTAACGCAAAGACGCAAAGACGCTAAGTGAAAAATGGTAAAAGTGAAAATGTGAAAATGTTCAGACATTTCTGCTTTTAATTTCTTTGCGTCCTTGCGCTCTTGCGCCCTTGCGTTGAAAAATAGTTGTTATGACTACCGACAATCAAAAACAAGGAACTGTCGTTTGCTTACAGCACAAAAGCAAAGTTTTAGAAAATAATCCGCTCGGCGATAAATTTATCCGCGATTTGTGGGTTTATCTGCCGCCCGATTACACGGAAGATAAACATTATCCTTGCGTTTATGTTTTGACAGGTTTTGGCGGACGCGGAAAAATGCTTTTGAACGATTCTGTTTTTACGCCGAATTTCGCCGAACGAATGGATAAATTGATCAGCGACGGCAAAATCAAACCGATGATCGTCGTTTTGCCCGATTGCTTTACTTATTACGGCGGTTCGCAATATATCAATTCGACGGCAACGGGCAATTATGAAGATTATCTGACAAAGGAAATCGTGCCGTTCGTGGATAAAACTTTTCGCACGATCAATAACAAAAATTCGCGCGCCGTGATGGGCAAATCTTCGGGCGGTTTCGGGGGGCGAAAAAATTGGGGGGGGGGCGCCCCGGGGGGTGGGGTTGGGGGGGGGGGGGGCCCAAATATAGGGAAGGCGAA
>JBBQOA010000395.1:0-4830 GCA_038330465.1 Pyrinomonadales bacterium | reverse complement strand
AAACCGGTCGCCGCGATCTGCCACGCGCCGTGGACATTGATCGAGGCGGACGTCGTCAAAGGCAGAACGCTGACCTCGTGGGCATCGCTGCGGAAAGATCTGGAAAATGCGGGCGCAGACTGGATCGATGCCGAGGTCGTCAACGATGACGGCTTGATCACGAGCCGCAAACCCGACGATATTTCGGCTTTTAACGAAAAGATCATCGAGGTCTTTGCCGCCAACGCTCAACTTCGACGCAAATCAGCGGCGCAATGATTCGATACAAAAATGTGTTTCGATACAATCCACAAATACGTTTGAGAATCATTCGAAACACCGTAAATACGCGTTGAAGCTTTTTGGCACACAAATTGTTTATCAACATTATACGTTATAAGACGTAATCATTTGTTTTAATTTTCAAGGAGGTTTTTTTTTATGAGTAACGAATACGGAACAACACAACCGGATTATCCTGTCACACCGTCGAACGACGATGTCATTTCGACGATCAACGGTCTGATCGAAACTTGCAAAGACGGTCAGCAAGGCTACAAACAAGCGGCGGAAGGCGTGCAGAATTCCGAGCTGAAAACGCTTTTCTATTCATTTGACCAGCAACGCGCACAGTTTGCCGGCGAATTGCAGGAATTGGTTCGCGAGCTCGGCGGCGACCCCGGAAACTCGGGAAGTTTTACGGGCGCTTTGCATCGCGGTTGGATCGACATCAAATCGGTCGTCACCGGCAAGGATGAAGGCGCGATCCTGAACGAATGCGAACGCGGCGAAGATGCTGCCAAAAAAGCTTATAAAGAAGCTTTGGAAACGCATCTTCCGGCAAATGTCGCGACGGTCGTGCAGAATCAATACGGCGGCGTGCAAGCTGCGCATGATCGAATCAAAGCATTGCGCGATTCAGTCAACAACAATGCGAACCGTGCCAAAAGCGGTTATTGATCCTAAATGATCGACAGCTCTTTTCATTTTAGCTTCTCAAAGAAAGAAGAAAGGCTTGCCGCGCGGCAAGCCTTTCTTCTTTTGGTCAGAATTTACGACCTCAAAATTCACAATTATCATAAAACCCTTTAAACTTTCGAAGGACCGCGATTCTTATGAATTTATCGATGAATGAACGGGCAAATTGGGTGAAGAATAAATGAGTTTTCAGATCGAAACCGAACGTTTGCTGATCAGGGATGTGCAGGAGAAAGATTTTCCGATTCTGCTTGTGCAATACGCCGAACCCGAAGGGCGACGCGGCATTTTATCGTATCAAGCGGACGAAACCCATAACAGACAGGTTTTGGAAATGGCAATGGCGTCAGCAGAAGCTCCGCAGCGTCAGCTTTATAATCTGTCCGTGACGCTGAAAACCGATCAAACGCTGATCGGAAGCTGCAGCATTTCGAACGTCTTGCCCGAATCGATCGAAACCTCGATCGGCTGGCATTACGGGAGCCGCTATTGGGGCAAAGGATACGGAACGGAAGCCGCCCGCGCGCTGCTTTATATCGGATTCCAACTTAATGATGTGACCGAAATTTATGCCGACTGTTTCGCCGACAATCTTGCCTCGATCAGAATAATGGAAAAGATCGGGATGAATTCATCATGGAATCTCGGTTTATTCAATTTCATCCGCGGTTGGAGTTACGGCGAAAGCCGACCGTCGATCAGATATACGATTTCAAGAAATCAATGGCTCGAAAATAATCAAAGCGGCGGCAGGATTTGAGCTGAACAACAGACTTTTTTTGTCGGGAAACGCCGCGCCAGCATTTCCGTCTTAAATTTTAATTCCCGATCGCGCTTAAACCTGCCTCGACATTTTCTTCGATATTCGGATGGGCGGGCGAAATGCGGATGCAGGACGCAAAATGACGGGGTTTGATCTCAACGAGCTGCGGAACGATTTGTTTGCAGTCGGCGATCGCATATTGACAGCGCGTGTGAAAATGGCAGCCCGCCGGCGGATTAATCGGGCTCGGCACGTCGCCTTTTAAGATGATGCGCGACCGTTTTGCTTCGATCTCGGGATCAGGCACGGGAACGGCGGAGATCAATGCTTTTGTATAAGGCATCAGCGGATCGCGGTAAACCTCTTTCGAGTCGCCGAGTTCGACAATTCTGCCGAGATACATCACGGCAACGCGGTCGGAAAGATGGCGAATCGCCCGCAAATCGTGCGAGATAAAAAGATATGTCAGATTCTTTTCGGCTTGCAGATTTTCCATCAAATTCATGATCTGCGCCTGAATCGAAACGTCGAGCGCCGAGATCGGTTCGTCGGCGACGATAAATTCGGGATCAACCGCCAATGCGCGGGCGATTCCGATACGCTGGCGCTGTCCGCCCGAAAATTCGTGCGGGTAACGTTTGACGAAACGGCGCGACATTCCGACCGTTTCCATCAGATCCTTGACGCGCGCGTCAATCGATTTGCCGTTTGAAAGTTTGAATGTGCGAATCGGTTCACCGATGATCTGCCCGACGTTCATTCGCGGATTCAGCGACGCATACGGGTCTTGGAAGATCATCTGTAAATGTTTGCGTTCGTTCCGCATCTGCGATTGCGACAAATGCGCAAGATCTCTATTCTTATAAAAAACCTGTCCGCCGGTCGGTTCCGTGAGCCTCAGGATCGCTTTGCCGAGCGTCGATTTTCCGCAGCCCGATTCGCCGACGAGCCCCAAAGTTTCGCCCTTCCGAATATCGAGCGAAACACCGTCAACGGCTTTGACAAATTTTGTTTTCTTAAACAAACCGCCGCCGATTTTGTAATAAACCTGTAAATTTTTGAGCGAGATCAAAACCTCGCTCGTTTCATCAAAGCGGCTCTTGGCGGCTAAATTCCGGACACGGGCGGCAGTTTCCGCTGTGTAGTTCGCGGTCGGTCTTTCGGTCGCGGAAAGTTCGGATTCGTTCGATTCGACCGTGATGTTTTCGGTCACAAGCTCTTCGCCGCTTTCGTCCGGTTCATTCGGAATATTATTTTCTTCTGTCATAAATTTACATTTTGCGCGCCTTTTATTTAATTTCGGGGGCTTCGATATTGATTTTTTTATCGTAATCGTAAACGGTCGATTGTTTCTCAATCTTTCCGTTGATCGTCGCTTCGACTTCGTTTTTAAGCTGCAAACCGCTGTCGTTCGCGATCCAGATGCGGGTCGTCACATCGCCGATCTTGTGCGTATAAATGGTCGCATCCTTGCCGTTAAATTTTTCCTTGCCGGTGATCTGCACGTCTTTCAGATTTTTGATGCCTTCCTCGATGCCCGATTTGGTTTGCGCGCTGATCACTTCGCCGATGTTTTCGTCAAGCTTTGTCCATTTCCCTTCTTCATTGGAATACGAATCATTGCCGATCACGATCACCTCGCCGTCCGTCTTTTTGATGCGGTAACGATTCGGCGCGATAAACTGCATCTCGGCATTGGCTTCGGGCGTCGTTTCGCTCGAAATACGTGCCGACCAAAACGGTAATTTCTGAAGCTTCTGCGCCGCGCTGATGACATCGTCACGCGGATTCGCGCCGGCGGTAAAAACCACTTCCTTGACGGGTTCGCTGACGGTTGACGAATTTGCGGCGTTCGCATTCGCCGGTGCATTGACCGTCGCGTTCTTCACTTCGGTCGAGCTTCCGCACGCCGTTAAGATCAAAGCTGACATAATTAAAAATAAGATATTTTTCATAAATTTCTACTTGTTCTTTTCCGCAACCGATTCGGCATAAACTTCTTTTGCAAAATGACAGAGCGAATAATGATTTTCGTTGATCTGGACAAACGGCGGATATTGCTGATGGCAAATATCTTTTGCCCGTTCGCAGCGTTCGGCGAACGGGCAGCCCGGCGGCAGATGCGCGACATCGGGCGGCAGACCGGGAATTTGATAAAGCTCGGTGCCGTCTTCGTGCGCCGGATCGGGCACCGATTTTAATAAACCTTTCGTGTACGGATTCGCCGGCGTCGCAAACAATTCATTGGTCGGCGCCTGCTCGAAAACCTTTCCGGCATACATCACGATAATTTTTTCCGTCATTCCCGCAACGACGCCCAAATCGTGCGTGATCAAAATAACGCTCGTGCCCATCCGCACTTTCAAATCCTTGATCAATTCGAGGATCTGCGCCTGAATCGTCACATCGAGCGCGGTCGTCGGTTCGTCGGCAATGAGCAGTTCGGGATCGCACGAAAGCGCGATCGCGATCATTACGCGTTGGCGCATTCCGCCCGAAAATTCGTGCGGATAATTGTTCATCCGGCTGCGCGCATCGGGAATGCCGACGATTTCGAGCATTTTTACCGCGTGTTCATAAGCTTGCCGCCGGCTATGTCCGAGATGCAGCCGCGTCACTTCCATCAATTGCGTCGATATTTTCAGAAACGGATTGAGCGAGGTCATCGGATCCTGAAAGATCATCGCAATTCGTCTGCCGCGAATTTTGCGCACCTCGTCAGTTGATAATTTTCTGACGTCAATTCCGTCAAAAATAATGTCGCCGTCAACGATCTTTCCGGGCGGTTCAGGAATCAGGCGCATCACGGAAAGATTCGTCACCGATTTGCCGCTCCCCGATTCGCCGACAATGCCAAGCGTTTCGCCTTTTTTCAGTTCAAACGTGATCCCGTCAACCGCTTTGACCACGCCGTCCTCGGTCTGAAAATACGTTTTCAGATTGTTGACCGATAAAATTGTGCCGTTTGTTTCACTCATTTATTCTCTTGTAACCAATTTTGAAAATCCGATAAAACTGTAAATTGCTGTTCGGTTTCGCCGCGTCTTAAGAATTCGCTTAAAACTGCGCCGGTTAAAATTGGTAATTCTTCGCTTCGTTCGATTTCTTTG
>JBBQOA010000394.1:0-4836 GCA_038330465.1 Pyrinomonadales bacterium | reverse complement strand
CAAGATCAAACCGGTCAGAAATCGCGAAAGATGCGTGTTTTCCCAAATTCCGAAAACGCCGAGCGACCAATCGATCCCGATCGGAATCATCGCCAAAAACAGCCAGAAACGCGGAAGCGGTTCGATCTCGTCGATTTTGCGAAATAACGGATAGATCATAAAACCCAGAAACAAGCCGAAGTAAACACCGAAACAGCGCGAACAGACCGCGAATTGATGGTTTTCAACGTGAAACGAACGCGAATCCATCTGATGACAAATAAAGCTGAAAAATTTATAGATCGGCGCTGAAACATTCTCAAAACCATTCGCTTGCGCGACCGGCGCGAGAAAAATCACAAAAACCCACGCGAAAACCACAAGCGAAGAGATCGTCCAAACCTTCCGCGCTTGTTTGCGGAAGCGCACGGTCAAATCTTGCGGGATATAGTTTTCGATCAGTTCATTCATTTTTTCAAACTTTTCTCGGTTTCTAAAATGTGATGCGTCGTTTGAATGACCGTGTCGGGATTAAGCGAAATCGAATTGATTCCTTTTCTGACCAAAAACTCGGCGAATTCCGGATAATCCGACGGGGCTTGTCCGCAAATGCCGATCTTTTTGCCGTTGCGAATCGCCGCTTCGATCGCCATCGCGACCATTTTTTCGACCGCGCCGTTGCGCTCGTCAAAAAGATGCGCGACCATTTCCGAATCGCGGTCAAGTCCTAAAGCCAATTGCGTCAAATCGTTCGAACCGATCGAATAACCGTCAAACACACGCAAAAATTCATCGGCAAAAACGACGTTTGCGGGCAATTCGCACATCGCGTAAATTTCCAGATCGTTCTCGCCCTGTTTAAGTCCGTGTTCCGCCATTAGCGCGATCACCTTTTCGCCTTCTTCGACCGTTCGGCAGAATGGGATCATCGCTTTGACGTTCGTCAGTCCCATATCTTCGCGCACTCTTAAAAGCGCCAGACATTCGAGTTTGAAACCGGCTTTATAGCGGTCGTCGTAATAGCGCGACGCGCCGCGAAAACCGAGCATCGGATTTTCTTCTTCGGGTTCATATTCGCTGCCGCCGATCAGCTGCGCATATTCGTTCGATTTAAAGTCGGACATTCTCACGATCACGGGTTTCGGATAAAATGCCGCCGCGATTCGCCCGACGCCTTCCGACAAAGAGCGCACAAAAAACTCCTTCGGGTCTTCTTCTAAAATACGGCTGGAAATTTCTTCGACGTCCTTGCGGTTTCTGAGATTCGGATAATTGACGAGTGCCATCGGGTGAATTCCGATATGGTTGTTGATGATAAATTCGAGCCGCGCGAGCCCGACGCCGTCATTCGGCAGACGCGAGACGGAAAAAGCGTGATCGGGATCGCCGACATTCATCATAACCTGCGTTTTCGGGCGTTCTTTGTCGGTAATTTCGTGGCGGTCGATCGTAAAATCAACCTTTCCGTAATAAATATTGCCGCGGTCGCCCTCGGCGCACGAAACCGTTATATCAGTGCCGCTTCGCAGCACATCGGTCGCGTTGCCGGTTCCGACGATGCACGGAATCCCGAGCTCGCGGCTGATGATCGCGCTGTGACAAGTGCGTCCGCCACGATTCGTGACGATCGCCGAAGCGCGTTTCATGATCGGTTCCCAAGCCGGATCGGTCATTGTCGTGACGAGAATTTCGCCTTCCTTAAAACTCTTCAATTTCTCGGAATCGAGCAAAACGTGGGCAGCGCCGTGTCCGATTCTTTCACCGACCGCGACGCCCGAAACGAGCGGCGCGCCGTGATTATCGGACAAATTATAAGTTTCGATAAAATTTTCGGTGTTTTGCGCGTGAACGGTTTCAGGGCGTGCCTGCAAAATAAAAAGTTCGCCCGTAATTCCGTCCTTCGCCCATTCGATGTCCATCGGCTGCGACTTTCCGGCACGTTTTGAGTAATGATCTTCGATCGCGCAAGCCCAGCGGGCAAGCTGCAGAACTTCGTAACCCGACAGACAAAAACGTTTGCGCTGCGATTCGACGACATTGCGAACCTGCGTTCCGGTGCCGTCGTCGGCAAAAACCATTTTGACCTCTTTGACGCCGAGTTTGCGCGTCACGATCGGACGAAATCCGAGTTTTAAGGTCGGTTTGAAAATGATCCATTCGTCGGGTGTCGCCATTCCCTGCACGACCGCTTCGCCCAAGCCCCACGCGCCGTTGATGACGACCGCTTCGCGAAAACCGCTTTCTGTATCGAGCGTGAACATCACGCCCGAACAAGCAATGTCGGAACGCACCATCGGCTGAATTCCGATCGACAGCGCGACCTCGAAATGATCAAAACCTTTCGCCGTCCGATACGAAATTGCGCGGTCAGTCCACAGCGAGGCGTAGCATTGATGACAAGCTTCGATCAGATGCGCTTCGCCGCGAACATTGAGGATCGTGTCCTGCTGTCCGGCAAATGAGGCGTCCGGCAGATCTTCGGCAGTCGCGGAAGATCGCACGGCGACTTCGAAAACCGGCTTGCCGATGCGTTTGCCCAAACTTTTATAAGCCTCAAAGATCGCCGTTTCAACGTCTTTCGGAAAAGGCGTTTCGAGCATTAAATTGCGGGCTTCGCTGCCGACGCGCGCCAATTCGTCAAGGTCATTGACATCCAATCCTTTCAGAAGTTTTTGCAATCTTTTTCGCAAACCGCCGGTTTCAAGCAGCACTTCGTAAGCGTGGCTGGTCGTTGTAAATCCGTCAACGGCGCGGACGCCCTGCGTTGTCAGTTCTCGAAAAAGCTCGCCCAAAGACGAGCATTTTCCGCCGACCAGAGCGACATCATCGGCGCTGACCTCGCTTAAATCAAGAACAAAAGGTTTTTCGATTTTCATCTTTATTAATTGAAGGTGAAAAGGTGAAAAAGGGTAAAAGTGAAAAAGTTATCTGTTCAAAATTCAACCAAACCTTTTCACCTTTTCACCTTTTCACCTTTACCCTTTTTCATTTTTAGAATCTGATGACCGCGTCGGGTCCGCCTTCGACGTGAACCGTATCAACAAAACGGATATGTTTTGAATCCGTCGTCATGACGACCGAATGCGTGCGTTTGCCCGCGCCGAAAAATCGCACGCCGCGCAGCAGCGCGCCGTCCGTGACGCCGGTCGCCGCGAAAATGATCCGTTTGCCGGGCGCCAGATCGTTTGTATCATAAACTTTGTTCGGGTCGGAAATTCCCATTGATTTGAGACGCTCGATTAATTCTTCCTTCGGCGGAACTTTCGATTTGTCAACGCCTAATCTTTCGGGGTCAAAAACCAGTTTCGCCTGAATTTCGCCGTTCAGGCATTTCATTGCGGCGGCAGTAATGACGCCTTCGGGCGCGCCGCCGATGCCCATCAGCGCGTGAATATTGGTTCCGGCAACCGCTGCCGAAATTCCGGCTGAAAGATCGCCGTCCGAGATCAGACGAATCCGCGCGCCCGTCGCGCGAACATCGGCGATCAGTTGTTTGTGCCGTGAACGGTCAAGACAGATGACCGTCAGATCATCAACGTCGCGTCCCAAACGCCGCGCAATGTTTTTCAAGTTGTCTTTGACCGGCGCATCGATATCGACCGCGCCGCGGCAGCTCGGACCGACGACGATCTTGTCCATATAAATATCGGGCGCGTTGAGCAATCCGCCGCGTTCCGCCGCCGCCAGCACGGCGATCGCGTTGTTCGCGCCGAGCGCGCAGAGGTTCGTGCCTTCGAGCGGATCGACCGCAATATCGACTTCCGGAAATTCAAGCCGCGCTTCTTCGGAAAAATTTCCGCCGCCGACTTCTTCGCCGATATAGAGCATCGGGGCTTCGTCGCGTTCGCCTTCGCCGATCACGATCCGCCCGCGCATCGGCACCGTGTCCATCACTTCGCGCATGGCTTCGACCGCGACGTGGTCGCTGTGCTTGCGGTCGCCCTGTCCCATTGTTCTGGCGGATTCAATTGCCGCCGCTTCCGTGACGCGCAAAAAATCCAACGATAATTCACGTTCAGCTTTGTTATTTTTCATTCGATTTTCCTTAAAATGTTATTTATTGATAATTTTTGGTAATGAAGGCATTTTATCACTTGTCTTACGGCATTTGACAAGTAAGCCCTGCGGATATTAGTTTTTTATTTTGACTTACGGAAAAAACCAAGGAGTTTTTCAGAAATAATGACTTATATCGTTACCGAACCCTGTGTTGAATGTAAATATACCGATTGCGCGGCAGTTTGTCCCGTCGAAGCGTTTCACGAATTGCCCGACAAACTTTTAATTAATCCCGATAGCTGCATCGATTGCGATGCTTGTTTGCCGGAATGTCCGGTCGAGGCGATCTTCTCGGATATGTCGATTCCCGAAGAATATCTCGGTTGGGTTGAAATAAATACCGAAGCGGAAAATTATCCGATCATTTCGACCAAACAGCCGGCGCTTTATAATGCGGGCTGCAAAGGACAACCTGAATAATAAATTTGCAAAATAAAACAAAAAGGCGGGTTTTAATTCCGTCTTTTTGTTTTTATTTTTATCAAAACTGCCGCATAAACTCTAAAAAAATAGCTGTAAACTCAAAAAAATCTTGAGTTTTCCTGAAATTTTAGTCTAAACTGTGAGAGTCCTGTATTTTTAGCAGGACAAAACCGCGTTCAGAATTAATTATAAAATAATTTCCTGTTCTTGTCTGTCCGAAATTTTTTTCGGAACTTTTGATTGGCTGAATCAGCTGATTTTAGCCGACTTCTGCGTAAAACACTCTCAATTCGAATTATTAATAAAAATAGAAAGAATAAGGAATTACCGGCTTTTTGAGCATATATTGAACCTGTATTTCCCGAAATTTCGAGA
>JBBQOA010000393.1:0-4838 GCA_038330465.1 Pyrinomonadales bacterium | reverse complement strand
CGCCGCGCACTTCCGCGTGCGCCGGAAAATCGCCCTTCAAACGAAGCGGAATCGAACGGATCGTTTTGACATTATTAAAAACATCGTCGCCGACCGAACCGTCGCCGCGCGTCGCGCCCGCTGTGAGAATGCCGTTTTCGTAATGCAGCGCGACCGACAGACCGTCGATCTTGAGTTCGCTGACATAATCGAATTCGCGCCCGTCCGCAAGCTTTTGGCAGCGTTCGTCAAACGCCTTTAATTCTTCGAGATCGTATGAATTATCAAGGCTCATCAGCGGCACGCGGTGAACGAACGGCTGAAAACCTTCGGCGCGTCCGCCGACGCGCTGCGTCGGGCTGTCGGGCGTGATAAATTGAGGGTTTCCTTCTTCGAGTTTTTTGAGTTTTGCAAGCAGCGCGTCAAACTCGAAATCGGCGATCTCGGGCGCGTTTTGCTGATAATAAAGCTCGTTGTGCCGGTTGATCTCGGCGCGCAGAGATTCGATCTCGGTTTTGATGTTGTTTTCGGCTAAGTCAAAAAGATTCATAATGACAGGACAAGGCGCAAACCTTTATCAATTTGCTCCATTTTGCGTGATGAAAGTGTGCCGACAAAGTCAAACAAATCTTGTCGGTCAACTGTAAATATCTGCGAAAGATTAACCACCGATTCAGATTCCAACCCGCTTGCTCTGGTTGATAAAAGGACGTTTCCGGTAAGATTTGCCAATCGCAAATTAGTCGTAATCATTGCAACTTCACAAGTTTTTATTTTTGTCTGGTTGAAAAAATCGGATTGAATGATTATTACGGGACGCTCAAATCCGGGGCTTGAGCCGCGCGGTTCGCCCAAATCAGCCCACCAAATTTCTCCGCGTTCGCCTACCATTTTTCTCTCTTAATTGCGCGGCTTTGATAATTACGAATAGCCGGATCAAGCGAAGTGTCAACTTCCTCACAAACCGCGTTTATTTGTGCGATTAAATCAGCCTCGTTTCGTTTTGCCAGATATTCTTCGAGCGCATCAGAATAAAGTTGACTACGCGAAATTTTTGCCTTTTTCGCAAACTTTTCCGCTTCTTGAAAGACATTATCCTTGATTGAAATTGCTGTTTTCATAATCAAAAGTATAACCAAAGTATGACCACGAAATCAAACTTTTTTCACCAAATCACCTGCCCGAATCGTGCCGGATTTAACGACTTTGGCGTAGATTCCACGCAGGTGAAATTGTTTGCCGACGGGTGAATTGACAAATTTCATCGCGTCAAGACCGAAGCGGGCGACGAATTTTCGACAGCCGTTGTGCGGCTCGGAGGTGATTTCGATGATTGCCGAACCGATCGCGAGCCGCGTACCGGCGGGCAGATTTTCGCCCGCTAGATTCAAATCGACAAAAAGCTGATCGCCGGCGAGTTTGAGGCGCTCTTCGCCCTCGGCGAGCAGCGCGGCGATCCGCGCATTCATTAGCGCGAGTTGAGCTTCGGCATTTCCGTCGTCGGTCAGCCAATTGTCGCCGACCAAACCTTTTACAACGTCGAGTTCGCCCACGTCCAAAATTTCTCTTTCGTTTTCCTGCGGACGCCGCACGATCAGCCGTAAAACGCCGTGATCGTTCGGCGATTCAAGAACTTCGGCGAGTCCGGCTTCGATTTCGCCAGTCGTTAAATGCTTCATATCTTCATAAATTCCGCGATAAGTCGGTGAAAATGATGCGTTCCCTGCTCACGCGCGGGCGAATATCTGCCGCGCTCGTAAAATCTCGAATTGATTCCCTTCTGCACCGCTTCAACGACCCTCTGATCTTCAAATTCGACCGTTTCGAGATCGGCGCCCGCGCCGCGATCCAATTTCGTTGCGTCGGAAACAAAGGTTAGATACGAAACGCGCGTCAAATCGGTTTTCAAAGGATTGACGATGTTGACCGACAAACCCCACGGATAAAAATTGAGCATCAGATTCGGGAAAACGAAAAAATAAAGCGCGGCGATTTCCGTGTTGAAATCAAAAGCGTTTTCGCCCGCTTTCGCAAAACCGGTCTGAAGGCTCGCGAAACGAAAGGTTTCGGTTTTATAACTGCCATAATCGATCGCTTCGTTCAAGCCTTGATGAACGAACGGAATATGAAAACCTTCGAGATAGTTTTCGCAATACAAAGCCCAGTGCGCATTGACAAAATAATCGCGCGATTTTTCGGCGGAAAACTTCAGTTTTTCCCATTCAAGCCACGCCAACCGCTCGCGGGCGGGCGCGAAAAATTCTTCGAACGAAGCCACGGGCGCGAGTGCGGCAAACAAAAATTTGCCTAAAATATCGAATGGAATGCTCGTTAAATCATCTTTTTCCGACGGAAAGTTTTCGACATTTTCAAATTCGGGCATCGAAAGAAATTTGCCGCCGAGATCAAAACGCCGTCCGTGATACGCGCAGCGAATGCCGTTTGCCTTGCCCGGCGTTTCAACCAAAATTTTCCCGCGATGCGTGCAGACGTTTGAAAGACATCTGAGATTTTCGCCTTGTTTTGTCAATAAAACGGGTTCGTCGAGAAAATTTTCGAGAATCGTGACGGGCTTGAGATTATCGATCTCGCCGGTCGTCCCGATTAATTGCCAGCTTCGCGCAAAGATCTTTTCTTTTGATTCAAGAAAATATTTTTCGTCCGTGTAAAACGCTGACGAAAGCGTTTCGGCTTGGGTGATTTCGGGGTTAATGTCGAAAATTGACATAAGAGTTTAAGATTTTAACGAGAGTAAGATTTTAACGCGAAAGACGCCAAAGCGCAGAGACGCCAAGACGAATTTTGTAAAAAAACTTTGCGTCTTCGCGCCTTTGCGTTAAATCTGCCTGTAAAGCAAATATTTCGGGTTTGTTTCGCTGCGCTCGAAACCTCTGATGATCAAACCTTCGGCGAAGGCGGTTTGAAACTCATGTTTGATGCGTTTTTGCTCGGCGATCGCTTTTTTCGTATCTTTGACGACGAGAGCGTTCCAATCAGGCGGAATCTCGATGGTTTTGATGATTTCGCCGGTTTCCGTAAATTTTTCGCCTTTCGAAAGCGCCGTGACTTTCGGCGAATCGAGATACCAATCGGCAAACAGACGATCGCTGTCAACGCCTTCCTGCGCCGTTTTTTGTTCGGCGCTCGCTTCGGCATCGGTGCCGTAAAAGTTCGGCAGATAAGCATTGATGCAGGCGCCGAGCCGTTCGATATTGAAAAACGCGTTGCGTGCGAGGACCGGCTGATACGTCCATTTAATATATTTTGCGCCGTCCGCCAAAGCTCTTTCGCGCTGCGCCCATTTCAATTTCGCGCCGATCCCGAGACTTTGCAAACCGCTCTCAACCGCCGTCATATGCGAATAAAAAGCCTTTTCACTCGACCTTTCAACAAACATCGGCAGCGACAAAACAAAGCCGACGAGCCGTTCGCCTAAATACGCGCCGAGCGTAAAACCGCCCGCGTAACGCGCGACGATCAGATGGCGGACGGGCGAAATTTCAAGATCGGGCGACGCAAACACCTGGCGCTGCAAAGTAATACATTCCGTCATTTCCTCGATCGTTTCGACCTCGCGGATCATTATTTCGGGTTTTGTCATCAAAAAATCTCTGGAAAACTAAGAAATGGGACGCGGATGAACGCGGATTGAGCGGATGAACGCGGATCAAACAATAAAAAATCCGGCACCTCCGCCAAAGCCGCGCGCTCTTGTTTTTGCTTTCTATCAATCCGGACAGCTTCTAAATCTCAAATTCGCTAAACCAGTCTTTTGAAACTTTCGCAATTTGTTTCGATTCTGTCAATTTGACGATTTTTATTAACAAAATTGATCGGCAATAAATTCCCGTTTGTCCGATATTTCGCGCGTAATTTCCGCACGCAATGGCTTGGTCAAAGATTCGGCGTGGAAATCGATCTTGAAGAGCACAAGTTTTTCGGTATTCGTCACGCTCGCCGCGGCGCTGCCTGTGTAAAATCGTGAATCATCTTTTTAGAGATAAATGATAAATGATAAATGAATAGATGATGAAATTTTTACTTAACTTTTCCGCCGCGAATTTGCTATCATAATAAGCGGGCGAAAACCAATCTTTCCTTGTTCGTCTGTTTTACTTCAAAATGAGTTCTCCAAACAATCTCGAAATTACCGGAAATCTATTGATGCATCCGCTTGCCGAGCTGCTCGTTGAGCTGCTTCAGGCGCGGCTCGACGGTTCGCTGCGGCTTTCGCATCAAAATAATAAAACGATCATTTACGTGCGTGAAGGCGAAATCGTTTTTGCCGTTTCCAATCAGCGCGAGCATCGAATTTTTGAAATGCTTCTGCAAGCCGCCGCGATCACCAAACAGCTGCTTGTCGAAATTCCCGATTTTACAAGCGATTTCGCGCTTGCCAAGGCTTTGCAGGAAAAGGAAATGTTTTCCGCTTCAATGCTCAAATCGGTTTTTACGCGCCAGATCGAGTCGATTTTAAGAGATGTCATCGAATGGCAGGAAGGAGCTTGGACATTTAGTCCGCTAGCGCGAATTAAAGAGGATATTTACTACAAAATCGATGCTTACAGTTTGTTGGTCGAATTTGGCAGAAGTTTGCCGAAAGAAGTGATTGTCCGGCGATTCAAAAGTTTTCAAGAATCATTTAGCCGAAGTCCGATCACGCCTTCGCAAATCAATCTGCTTCCGCAAGAAGCCTTTTTACTTTCCAGATTTGAAAATTCTTTCTTGAAAATTGATGAAATAAAAGCCTTGAGCGGTTTGTCGGATCTGGAAACTCTGCAAAAGCTCTATATTTTGTGGCTTGCCGGATTTCTTTACCGGCAGCACTGGGACGCGGCATTTAACGAACAGCGCCTCGC
>JBBQOA010000392.1:0-4839 GCA_038330465.1 Pyrinomonadales bacterium | reverse complement strand
AACGATGCGAAAGCATAATCGCATACGGGATCAGCGACAGCAAACATCCGGCGCCAAGTGCGACAAACGCCTTAAAATCCTTCCAAAAGCCTTCGGGGCGCGCGATCAACCACAAAATGAACAAACAACCGAGCCACGCGGCAGCGGTTGTCCACGTATAAAAATATGAAAAATTGACAAACGCGAAACAAAGCGCGGCAAGCACACAATATACGATTCGCTTACGCAGATCTTCCGTCTTGACCAGCAGCCAGACGAGCGCGATCATCGCCAGAAAGAAAACAAACGGCACCGCCGGCACATAGCGCCGAAAGGCTGGAAAATATGGATATGAATAACTGAAATCGAGAATCTCGCCGATCGCCCCTTCGCCCGCCGCGAGCGCCCCTCCGGCAAGAACGACGAGACTGCCCATCATCGCATAGAGCGAATCGCCGGTGATCTTACCGATCACCCAAAACGCCGCGAGCGCCGCCAAAAATCCCGCGAGCGCCCCCGCAATGATCATTGCCCACGGCGTGCTGACACCGAAGATGCGCGCCGGAACCGCGATCACATACGGCGCGGCAAATTGGATCGAGAACAAAGATTCGGGCTGCGGATCGCCCGGCGCGTCGTCGCGTCCCGTGTAGGGATCGTTGCGGCGCGGTCTGCCGTCGATCAACGCTTTGACGTAGGCGGAATACGCGACTTCGTCAATATCGTTATAGGCGTAATGCCCCTGCCAATCGTTGCCGCGCAAATACCACATCTTAAATTGCGGATAAAGCGTAAAGATCGCCAGAAAAAGTCCGGCGATGAGTCCGAAACGCCAAAGTAATTTATTCATTTATCATTTACCATTTATCATTCAACATCTTTTTCCGTCCGTGCGGTATTCAATAATGAACTTTGAATTATTAGTCTTAAACTTTTATCATTGAACAAACACCAAATGATAAATGATAAATGATAAATGGTAAATGAATATGAGTTTGAAAGATAAAATTGTCTCAGATATGACCGCCGCGATGAAGGCAAAAGACGCCAATCGCCTCTCGACCCTGCGAATGGCGAAAGCCGCCGTCATGAACGAAGAAAACAAACGCGGCATCGGCGCCGTTCTGACCGACGAGGAAGTTTCCAAGATCCTTCAATCGCTCGTCAAACAGCGCAAGGATTCGATCGAGCAGTTCACCAATAACGGACGCGCCGAACTTGCCGAAAAAGAACAAGCCGAGCTCGCCGTTTTAGAAGAATACTTGCCGCAAGCCGCGTCAGCCGGGGAAATTGCCGCCGCCGTTGACGCCGCCGTCGCTGAAACCGGCGCCGGTTCGATGAAGGAAATGGGTTTGGTCATGAAAGCCACGCTTGCCAAGCTCGCGGGTAAAACTGCTGACGGTAAGCTCGTCAGCGATACCGTCCGCGCGAAACTGTCGTAAATTTTAAAAATAAGAATAGCGAAAGACTAAATTCTTTTTGATCCTTCGCTATTCTTAAATCTTAATTCTCGCTTCTCTTTTGACTTAAGTTTTTTTCGGGCTCAGATGCGCGCAGTTGAATTTCAAATAATCGGTCGTCGATTGCACCGATTCGCGGTTCATTATCTCGAATAATTCGTTTTCGTATTCAAACTTGACGCCCGTATTGAGGTTAACTGTTTTTTCAGTTATCTTGACGTTGAACGCCGTAATGATCTTGCCCGTCACCAGACTGCGGGATTCCGGCTTATTGACCAGTTCATCCTCGGTGAATTTCAATCTTTCCATATATCTAAACTACCACGAAAGACCAAAGACTGCATATCGCCAAGCGCATTGCCGGACAATTTCAAAAATATTTTTTCGCGTCTTAAACCTGCGCCGCCAAATACAAATACTTGCGCCCCGCTCGGCTGCCGGTATTTCCCTTCCGATTAAAGTTTTTCTTCATTCTTAAATTTTTATTCACAACTCAAAAACCGCTCTTCTACACGCCGTCAGCCACCGGTCAAATTCCCTGCCAACTAGAAAAATGATTGTCAAATAAATAAAACTTGAAAAACCGGTTGCGAAAAAAGAAGCGTTTATTGCAGAGATGTGCCGACATACCGGCAAAGAGCAGTTTTTTTTGTCAAATAATTAGACAGTTGTTTTACAAAACTTCCCGATGTGGTATTTAATAAAGCATCTGTTTTTTCGTTTTTACCGGTTACCCATAAAATTTACGGAGACTTTTGGGCAATGAAGATGTCCGCTAAAATCCGTTTCTTTTTTCAGATCGCGCTGCTCATCAGCATTTCGTTCATCGCTTGGCGGGCGGAGGTCTTGCCCGTTAAGACTTATACCACCGCTGACGGACTTTTGCGCGATACGGCGGGCTGCATCAAACAGGATTCACGCGGCTTTCTGTGGTTTTGCACGAGCGACGGTTTGTCGCGCTTCGACGGTTACGGTTTTACGAATTATACGACCGACGACGGTTTACCGCATCGCAATGTGCTGGATTTTCTTGAAACCCGCGACGGAGTTTACTGGGTCGCGACGCGTGACGGATTAGCGCGATTTAATCCGCAAGGCAAGCGCGGAGCAACGATGTTCATATCGTCCAAGCCAACCGATAACCCGGAAGCCAAAGAAATAGATTCATTGTTTGAAGATTCACGCGGCGTTTTGTGGGCGGGCACGGCGGATGGGCTTTACAAGGTCGAAACTGCAGAAAATCAGATTATTTTCGGGCGCGTTGATTTACCGAAAGACCGTCCGAAGATACCTTTGCCCGTTTCGGCAATAATCGAAGACGAACATGGTAATTTGCTGGTTGGAATGGATTTCGGACAAGGCTTGAACCGCATCTTTCCCGATGGACGGGTCGAACATTTTGCGACCCGCCGCGGACAAAATAACAACGAATCAATTAAAACGATGCTCAAAACCTCCAGCGGCGAGATTTGGGCAGGAATGAGCCTTGAAGTCGGTTTTTGTTCCTAAGTTTCGGAACTTAATCAGCAAAGCTCGATTTTTGCACGCTGTTTGACGAAAAAAGACGGTTTGCCGAGCCACTGGATTGACAGTTTGTTTCAAACTTCCGATGGCAAACTGTGGATCGGAACGACCGACGGCACGGTCAGTTTTGAAAGCAATGGTGGACTTCGGCTTTATAAAGAAGCGCAAGGTCTCTGTGATAAAGGATTCTATGCCTTTCACGAAGACCGTGACGGAAATCTGTGGGTTTCGACCAATTGCGGCATTAAGAAAATTACTCGAAGCGGTTTTGTGCGTTTTACGCAAACGGACGGTTTGGCAACGCTGAACGTCAACGGCATTTTTACTTCTCGCAACGGCGAATTATTTGTTATCACCAAACGAACCGGTGAAACGATTAATAAAACAAGTCTCGAAGCTCATCAGATAAATCGTTTTGATAAAGACAAATTTACTTCCGTTGAGCCAAAATTACCGCCAAACATCAACACCGGTTGGGGCGGCGGACAAATCATCGTCGAGGACAAAACCGGCGATTGGTGGCTGCCGAGTGCAAACAATGCTGTCTTTCGCTCCGCAAAAGCTGTTGATTTCGCTGAAATTAATAAATCAAAACCACAAACGATCGGGATTCCCGACCAGATTGCGTTTCGCATTTACGAAGATTCGCGGGGCGATATTTGGATTTCGACAATGACCGCCGGGCAACTTTTAAGAAGGGAACGTGCAACTCGAACGATCCGCGATTACAAGAGCGAAATAAACTTTGGCAATAGTAAACCTTATGCTAATTATTTTGCCGAAGATCCGCAGGGAACACTTTGGATAAGTTCGGAATATCTGGACGATTTGCTGCGCTACAAGAACGGAAACTTTTCGATTCTTAAAACCAACGCTGAAAAGCCGGGCGGCAATATCACGAGTCTTTACTTTGACGACCTCGGCAGACTTTGGCTGACCACTACTTTAAACGGAGTCGGGCGGGTTGATAAGCCAAACGCGGATGTCCTTGAAATCGTTTGGTATAACCGCAAAAAAGGCTTGGCAACAGACGGCGCGCGAGGTTTGGTTGAAGATAATTTCGGGCGGATTTACGTAGTCAACGGGCGCGGCGTTGACCGTATTACGCCAAACACCGGACAAATCAAACATTACACGACCGCCGACGGTTTGCCGCAAGGTCTAAATTTTAATGCCGTCCGCGACGCGCAGGGAAATCTCTGGTTCGGCGGCTCGCAAGGTTTGGCGCGGCTTGTTCCCGAAGAAGACAAACCGCGTCAGGCGCCGAACATTTTGCTGACGAACGTGCGCGTCGAAGGGCAGCGACAAGCAGTTTCGGAACTCGGTGAAACGGCTTTGCCCGAGCTAAAGCTCGATTCAAATCAAACGCAGGTGAGCATTGATTTCTTGGGTTTAGGCGCGAGTCTAGGTGAGGAATTGAAGTATCAATACCGACTCGAAGGTGCCAGCGACGATTGGATCGAAACGACGCAATGCGCCGTTGATTTTGCCAATCTCGCGCCGGGTTCTTATCGTTTTATGGTTCGCGCAATGACATTTGACAGCATTTCAAGCCAAACTCCGGCGACGATTTCCTTCACGATTGCCGCGCCGGTTTGGCGGCGTTGGTGGTTTTTGCTTTTGGCGGCAATTTTTGTCACAAGTCTGATTTATCTACTCTATCGTTACCGCGTCGCCGAATTGCTCAGTGTGGAACGAGTGCGGACGCGAATTGCGACGGTTCTGCACGACGATATCGGCTCGAATCTTTCAAAAATTTCAATCCTCAGCGAAGTTGCCAAACAAAAATTCGGCTCAAACGGCGATGAAACCAATCCCTTAAATTCAATCGCCGACATCTCGCGTGAATCGGTCGCTTCGATGAGCGATATTGTCT
>JBBQOA010000391.1:0-4855 GCA_038330465.1 Pyrinomonadales bacterium | reverse complement strand
TTTTCAAACTCAATGTCGGCGACAAAGATCCGCGTCGCGCCGCCCGCGTGAAATTTTTCGCAGAGCGCCTTGCCGATTCCGTTCGCGCCGCCCGTTACGAGAATAACTTTGTCTTTGATGTTCATTATTATAATCGTTTCATTCGGACTTCTAATCGTCAAATGCTTCGGCTCACAATTTACAAGTCTGTTAACCGAAGCATCAGCCGTGCTATTTTCGGCAACAAACGGTTTGCCAATTCGGCGACTTATTTTTTCAACAGAAAATTAAGCTGCCCCAAATGATTGCTCTGGTGAATTGTTCTGTTCAGCAAAACGTTCAGCTTATTGCGATGCGGCTCTTTGGCAAAATCTTCGTCCGAAACCGATGTGTGGCGGGCGAACCATTGATCCGCCGTCGTCTTTTCGAGATGTTCGCCGACGGCGGCGTTTATTTCTTTCCAAAACTGCTTTAACTCGTCGATCGAAGGCTTTTCCAAACCGGCATTTTCAGGATTTTTCAGAAAAACATCCTCAAGGTGCGGATGCAATTTTTCGCCGAATCCGAGAATCGGCAGCAAACCGTCATTGACCGCCGTCAGATGTCCGAGCAGATAAACGCCCGTATTTTTGCCCGGCGCCGTCGCCGTTTGCAGCTGCTCGTCGGAAAGTTCCTCGAGTAATTTATCGACCCGTGCATTTTGCAATTCCCACGCGTCAACGACCATTTTTATGAATAATTGTTTTTCCGTCACACCGTTATTTTTTTCTGTCTGTGCTTTCATTTTTTCCTCTTTCAAATGTTTGGACGGGTTTGCGCTCAATCGCGCAAACCCGTCCGAAATTACAAACTTCTTACCACGGCAATTCATTGCCGAGATGAATAAATTTGCCCGTGTAGCCGTTCGCCGGCAGCGTCGCGAGATCGACCGAAGTTTTCGCGCCTTCTTCGATTCCCAATTCGCCGCGCGCGTTCATATCGGTCAAAACCGAACCGGGATGCGCCGCGTTGACCTTGATCGGCGTATCTTTCAGCTCGTAGGCGAGATGAACGGCATAACCGTTGAGCGCGGTTTTCGAGATGTCGTAAGCCGGAACTTTCCAATTGTAGATCGCCGAATCCGGATCGCTGTGTAAATTGAGCGAACCCAAACCGCTCGATAAAAAGACGATCCGCCCGGCGTCCGATTTTTTGATCAGCGGCACGAATTTCTGCGTGACGGCGATCGTATTGAAAAAATTTGTCTCAAAGGTTTTGCGGAAAATCTCCGCCGATGTTTTGCTCGCGCCGACCGGCACGCCGTCCGCTTCATTTTCATCAATGAAGATTCCGGCATTATTGACCAAAATATCGAGTTTTCCGAATTTTTGTTCGATCGTTTTCGCTGCCGCCGCGTGCGTTTCCGGATCATCAACGTCCAGGACGATCGATTCCGCGTCCAAACCTTCGGCTTTCAATGTGTCAGCCGCTTCGGCGCCCTTTTCCGCACTTCGTGCGCCAAGCAAAACTTTAATGCCCTGCTGCCCTAATTGCCGCGCGGTTTCAAAACCGATCCCGCGATTGGCACCCGTAATTAATGCGATCTTTTGATTTTCTGCACTCATTTTATTTTCCCTTCCTCGTTATTTATTCTAAAAATAATATCTTTGCATATATACAAACGTCTATATATTATGCAAAAAAATTTTACTTTCCTTCCAACTTCAAACGAACTTTCAATTCCAAAATATATTCTTTGATCGTTTCGTAATTCGCCGAAAAATATTTAAATTGTCCTTCGCAGTTCGGAAGAATTAGATCGGCTTCCGTCAACTCCTTTAAATGATGCGAAACGGTTGCCTGCGCGACCGAAACCGTGTCGCAAACTCCGCCCGAACAAATTCCGCCGGCTTCGCTTGCCGCAATCGTTTGCAAAATTCCGAACCTTCGCGGGTCAGACAATGCTTTAGCTACCTTTTGAAATCGTTTGTCGTCCATATTTATCCTGACAGTTAGATATATTGACATCCATCTATATATTTGTCAAGCGGACTTTTCAAACAAACGTCAGTTTCGGCTGATCGGATTTTATTTTACCGTTAAAACAACTTTTCCGGTCGTTTTTCGGTTTTCGATCGCTTCGTGCGCCTCGCGCGCCTGTTCGAGCGGAAACTCGGTGACCTGAATTTTGAGACGTCCGGCGGCGAGATGTTCGAGAAGTTCTTTGGTAAAAGCGATGCGATTTGAAACCGACTCGTTCATCAACCAATAGCCGCGAATAATGTGATTTTTCGCCATCAAACTCAGGACCGAAACCTTGAAATCCTCGCCGCTCGCCGAGCCGTAAACCCACATCGTGCCGTTTTTAGCGAGGACTTTGAGATTGCGACCGACGATCGCGCCGCCAACCATTTCGATCAGCCAATCGACGCCGCGCCCGTCGGTCGCCGTCAAAACCTCGTCCGTCCAATCGTCTTCCGAGTAATTGATCGCAAAATCGGCGCCGAGCTTTGCGACAAGCTGCAATTTCCGCTGGTTCGACGCCGTGCCGATGACATTTAAGCCTTTGTATTTCGCCAATTGGACGAGCAAAGTGCCGACGCCGCCCGCCGCCGCGTGAATCAAAATAGTTTCGCCGCTGCGCGTTTCATTCAATAGTCCGAGCGCGGTCAAACCCTGCACCAGAAGCGCGGTCGCTTCGCCGAAGCCGAGTTCATCGGGAATCGGCATCGTCAAAGCGGCTTTGGCGGTCGCAAATTCGGCATAGCCGCCGCTTGAAACGGTCGCCAAAACGCGCTGACCGACCTTCAAATTCGTGACGTTTTCGCCCAAACTTTCGATCGTTCCGGCGGCTTCATAGCCGAGCGTGAACGGCAGCTCGGGCTTCGTCAGATAATTCCCGCTGCGCATCATCGTGTCGGCATAATTAATGCCCGCCGCGCCGACTTTGATTAAAACTTCATCAGCTTTTGGAACGGGTCGGTCGATTTCTTCGAGCGTCAATTTGTCCGCTCCGCCAAGTTCGTGAACTCTGATTGCTTTCATTTTATCTCCATTGTTTGGTGTCTGAATCGTAAGTTGCGGATTCGCCCAACTCTTTGCCGAACCAGACAATATATTTTGATTCGCTTTCTTTTTTGTAATAGATCGGTCCGCTTTCGGTTTCGACAATGCCGATCTCGCCCAAAGAATTTGGCAATCTGCCTTTTTCGGTTTTGAACTTTTCAATCTTTGCAACAATTTCATTTCCCTGCACTTGTTTGTCGTGAAAAGCGCAGCACAAAGTAAAAAGCGTGACAAAAATAAAGAAGAGCTTCAATTTCATAGGTTTTGCTACAAACGAACGCGAAACCATTGGCAACTACGCGGCAACCGATTTTTCGGCGAAAATTTCCGCGATGATCTCATACGAGCGCAGGCGTTTCGCGTGATCGAAGATCATCGCGTTGACCATAATTTCATCAGCATTTGTCTGTTCTAAAAATTCTTCCAATTTGCGTTTGACCGTCGCCTTGCTGCCGATGATCGAACCGCCGGTGCGCGAGGCGACTAGAGCCTTTTCGCGTTCGTTCCAGATCGCGTCCATATTTTCAACGGGCGGCGGAATTTTGCCCGGTTTTTGTTTGATCAGATTGAGAAAAGACTGCGTTTGCGATGTTGCCAAATATTCGGCTTCGGCGTCCGATTCCGCCGCGATGACGTTCAAAGCAACCATCGCATAAGGCTTTTCTAAATCATCCGAAGGCTGAAACATCTGCCGGTAAAGCTTGAGCGACGGCAGCGTCTGTTCGGGCGAAAAATGCGCGGCAAACGCAAACGGCAAGCCCAAAAGTCCGGCGAGATGCGCCGAAAAACCGCTCGAACTGAGCAGCCAGATCGGAATGTTCAAACCTGCGCCCGGAACTGCCTGAACCTTTTGATTTTCAACCGTTTCGCGAAAGAAAAACCGAAGTTCTTCTAATTGTTCGGGAAATTCGTCGCCGTCATTCGTCAAACTCCGGCGCAAAGCGAGCGTTGCCGGACGATCCGTGCCGGGCGCACGCCCGAGTCCGAGATCGATCCGTCCGGGAAACAAGCTTTCAAGCGTTCCGAATTGTTCGGCAATCACGAGCGGCGCGTGGTTCGAGAGCATAATTCCGCCCGAACCGACGCGAATCGTGGACGTTCCGCCCGCGACATAACCGATCACGACCGCCGTTGCCGCGCTCGCGATGCCGGGCATATTGTGATGCTCGGCAAGCCAGAATCTTTTGTAACCCAAACTTTCGACGCGGCGCGCTAAACTCAAAGTTTTCCGCAAAGCATCACCCGCCGTGTCGCCCTCGAAAACCGGCGACAGATCCAACACCGAAAACGGAATTTTTGTCATACTTCTACTGCTCATAATTCCTCACCGGGAGCGCAGGCATCTTTGCCTGCAATGAACTCGGCAACGTTCAATAAAACACGAATGAATGTCAACAACAATTAGATCTTGGCAAGCAGGATACCTGCGCTCCCGACTTTCCTACGCTGATTTCGCCTTGCGCAGATCGATCGCGCGTCCCATTTGTTTCGGCACATAATCAAGGCTTTCGCCCAATTCTTTCGCCGCCGTGAACGGAAAATACGGATCGCGCAAAAATTCCCGCGCAATTAAAATCGCATCCGCCTGCGCCGTTTGCAGGATTTCTTCGGCTTGGAGCGCGTTTGTGATCATCCCGACCGCGCCGGTCGCGATGCCTGTTTGTTGGCGGATCTCCGCCGCGAACGGCACTTGATAATTCGGCGCGACCGGAATTTTTGCGTCCGAAACATTGCCGCCGGTCGAAACGTCGATCAGATCGATGCCGATTTCTTTCAAACGTTTTGAGAGCGCGACCGCCTGCGCCAGATCCCAGCCGCCGTCTGTCCAATC
>JBBQOA010000390.1:0-4870 GCA_038330465.1 Pyrinomonadales bacterium | reverse complement strand
TCAATCGCGGTTTCGGCAGGTTTTGAAAGCCGTGTCAAGTCGCTGAAATACCAAGTCGCAAGGTGAGTATCAATGACAACATCATCCATAAACTATTTTTCGTTTTCGGTATCTTCGGTATAACCGCGCCACATTTCATTTCGAGCTTCGCGTATATCTTCGTCCGATATCTTGATATTCAAATGCGCCAACGCGCCTTTCAACGAACGACGCGGACGGTTCACCGTTTTCTTACTTTCCAAAAACTCAGCAAAATCCAACAATTCTTTTCGCTGAATTCCCGATAATCCCTTAAATGTCTTTAACAAAACCTCTTCGCTCGTCATAACATTTCACCTCGCACCAAGCATTTTAATACAACCTACCGCATAAATTTCCGCCGAATCGCCAACGCCAAAAGCGCCGCCTGCAACGGTGCGAATATCTTTTCCAAGATTATCCAAAGTTCACCTCGCCATGTCATTGGTTTTCTATATTCAACATTTTGTAATGTAGCCGTAGTCAAACTTTGAATAATCGCATCTCCAAAATCTATTCGCTCATCTGAACAAGTGCAATTTTGTTTAATTTCTTCATTTTTAGACTCACAAATAGCTATACTGGTGTAGATTGGTCTTTCTTTAGCGCAGGTTTTGAAATTTAACTTTGTATAAATATAAGGAAAACCTGCAAATACTAATGCTACCAAAAGAATTAAACACCAAAGCCAATTTTCCCCGTATCTACTTGTCCACTTATACCACCAAAGAAGGGTGACTGGTAAACGACCATACCAAGGCGTGATTCTCTGAATGTCGAATGATGCGTATCTGAAATCAGATGCACTTTGATAATCATTATTTTCTTCTGCAAAAATTGTAAATCTTCGATAAACTTTTTCTAAATTTTTATAACTTGTCTTTCTTTCTCTCGCTTCATCACTCCACCAAGCAAAATCCTTAAATCTCGCCCAATCGAAAGCAAAACTTTTCACTTTCCACTTTATATCCGTAAAATCAAATTTTCTTATATCAGTATTTACAAAAGAATCTGGCTTGAGATAGACAGTTTGAAAAAAAATTCTTTCAGGTTTTTCAACTTCAACATTTGAAAAATCTAAACCGTCTTTATTCCAAGATTTGTGATTGTTGTTTTTGCTTGAAAACCTCGAAAATGTTTCAAATTTAGCTTCGTCGAAATTTAATGAGTTGTTAACAACAGTTCCCCTAAAATCGGCAGTTTGTCTGAAACAGGCTTTTGAAAAGTTTGTAAAATTCCAAAATTCAGATTTCTTAAAATTTGCAGTATTTTCAAAAGTAGTCCCACTAAAATCGAAAGAAGATAAATCGAATGAATTTCCCCCGCCCATTCCAAATATAAAGTTTTGAAGTACTTCAAAACTTTTTTTTTCCTTTCCAAATATAACTTCTTCAAAACTTACTTTTTCCTTAAAAGTAGCTCCCGAAAATGATGATTCAATAGTAGATTTCAAAAGGTCTTCTTCTTCATCAAAATTTAGAAATTTAGAGTTTGAAAATTCTGTCACTTGTGAAAATACTGCACCACTAAAATCTGCGACATTCTCAAATGTTACGGAGTAGAAATTAGTAGGAAGTTGAGATTCGGTATTATCAGTGAATACAGCTTTTCTGAATGAAACTTTTTTTAAGAATTGAGAAACGTGAAAGTCGCAATTTCCTTCAAATTTAGTATTTTCAAAACTTGTATCGAAGTTAAACATTGACCAAGTAAAATCAGCAAATTTTGCAAAAATATGATTTGAAAAGTCCACTTCAAAAGGAAACCAAGTGCCATAAAAAAAGTAATCTTCATTAATGATTTTGTCGTAAAAAGCAAGAGAAAACTCTTCTTTCTTATCAATGTTTGGGTAGTGAAAAATACAGTAAAAATTGTTGCCTTCATCTTGGAATTTAGCAGGATTACTTCTACAGACACTTTTACGAATGTTCACTTTTTGATAATCGTTAAAACGTTGTCCACAGTAACATTGGGGATTTTCAATTTTCTTTTTCTTTTTCATAAATTATTTCATCATTGGCACTTTCATACCATTCTTCTCGGCAAATTCAATCGCTTCTTCATAACCCGCGTCAACGTGGCGGACAACGCCCATTCCGGGGTCGGTCGTGAGAACTCGTTCGATGCGGCGGGCGGCTTCGGGTGTGCCGTCGGCGACGATCACTTGTCCGGCGTGGAGTGAATAGCCGATGCCGACGCCGCCGCCTTGATGCAGGGAAACCCACGTTGCGCCGCCGACTGCGTTTATCATCGCGTTCAAATAAACCCAATCGGCGATTGCGTCCGAGCCGTCTTTCATTGATTCGGTTTCGCGGTTCGGACTCGCGACGCTGCCGCAATCTAGATGATCGCGCCCGATGACGATCGGTGCTTTGAGTGTCCCGTCGGCGACCATTTCGTTTAATTTAAGCCCGGCACGAGCGCGTTCGCCGTAGCCGAGCCAGCAGATTCTCGCGGGCAAACCTTGAAATTCGACTTCCTTTTGCGCCATCGTCAGCCATTTTATTAAATGATCGTTGTCGGGAAAAAGATTCATCATCGCTTCGTCGGTGCGGTAAATGTCCTCTTTGTCGCCCGAAAGCGCAACCCAGCGGAAAGGTCCTTTGCCTTCGCAAAAGAGCGGGCGAATGTAGGCGGGCACAAAACCCGGATAATCGAACGCGTTTCGGACGCCGGCATCTTTGGCACGTTGACGTAAGTTATTGCCGTAATCAAAAACGATTGCGCCGCGCCGCTGATATTCGAGCATTGCTTCAACGTGCCGCGCCATCGAATCCATCGCCCGGCGTTCGTAATTTGTTTGATCGGATTTGCGGAGTTCATTCGCCTCTTCGATTGAAAGTCCCTGCGGAATATAGCCGAAAAGAACGTCGTGCGCCGAAGTTTGATCGGTCACGACATCCGGCAAGATTCCGCGTTCGAGAATCTGCCAATGAACATCCGCCGCGTTGCCGAGAAGCGCGATCGATTTGGCTTCTTTTTTCGCGGTAAATTCCATGACCATTTTCAACGCTTCATCTAAATCTTTCGCTTCGGCATCGACTTGTTTGAGTTGTAAACGCCGTTCGATGCGCCACTTATCAACATCAACCAGCAAACCGACGCCGCCGTTAAAAGTTATCGCTTGCGCCTGCGCGCCGCCCATTTCACCGAGTCCGGCGGTCAAAACGAATTTTCCGGCGAGCGTTCCCCAACCGTTTTGCCGCGCCAGCGAGCCGAAAGTTTCGTAAGTTCCCTGCAAAATCCCTTGCGTGCCGATGTAGATCCAGCTTCCGGCGGTCATTTGACCATACATCATCAAACCTTCGCGTTCATAAAGGTCGAATTGTTCCTGCGTCGCCCAATGCGGGACGATGTTCGTATTTGCGATCAAAACTCGCGGCGCGTCCGTGTGCGTTTTGAAAACCGCGACGGGTTTGCCCGATTGGACGAGCAGCGTTTCGTCCGCTTCGAGATTCTTTAAACTCTCCAGAATCGCGTCAAACGATTCCCAATTACGCGCCGCTTTGCCGCGTCCGCCGTAAACAATTAAATTATCGGGATCGAACGCGACTTCCGGATCCAAATTGTTTTGAATCATTCGGTAAGCGGCTTCCGTCAGCCAGTTTTTGCAGGTCAATTCGGTTCCGGTCGGTGCTTTGATTGTTCGTTTCATAAGTTAAAATAATAACCAAGAAACCGCTTTGTGAAAAATATTGAATAACAAAAAGTGCCAGCGAAATAATTATTTCGCTGGCACTCATTTTTACAATCACAGAAAATCGATCAATTGTCATCGTTGTCTCTGTCGCTTTTTCCTATGTCATCGGCATCATTTTTTTTCCTGGCATCGTCAGCGTCGGTTTTCTTATTACCTGACTGATTTGATTTTACCGCTTTTATGTTGCTGACTTGTTTATTAGCAGGCAGATCGTCCGCGTCTTTGGCATCGGGGGTAACTTTATTCGACGCCGAAAAAGTTTGCTGATTCGCGGGCGCTGACTCAGAAACCGTCGAGGGCGCTGTTTTTTGTTCCATTTCAGTCTTCTTCGATTCGGCGTTACCGCCGCACGCCGCGAAGATCAAACTTAGTAAAATTGTGATTATTATTGTCAATTTCTTCATAATTTTTACTCCTCTCAATCGTCATCATCGTCAGACTTTCGATTAGTTTGAATCGTCGTTTGCGGGTTATTTGCGATCACCGCCCGAATACCGAATTCGTGCACCAGCCGCCCACCCTCGTGCGCGGCATTCATTAAAACGACGGTGCCCGCGCCATAAAACAACAAAAAAGCGAAACTGACTGCAATCACGATCTTTTGCCCGAATTCCTTTTTGAAGATCCACGGAACAAAGACGATCGCCCCGAAAACCACGGTCAAAGCCGCGAAAATATTGCGCGTCGTTTCCGCAAGTTCTTCGTGGTTTTCCAAAATCGATTCGACATTTGGCATCCGGTCGGCTAATTCGCCCGCCGCTTCACCCGTCGCAACCGCCACAAATGCCGCGATCGTTCCGATCAGCATCAGAACAAAAGCTGAAATCATAAAGGCTCTGCCGTTTTTATGAAATATCATTCCCAAAACTATTAAGATCGGCGCGATCAATAATAAAGCGATCGGAAAATGAACGATGATCGGATGCAGTCCATCCCAACTTGGTATTGGCGGTAACATTATTTTTCTCCTTTTTTCGGTTTGAGTGCCGGATTATACCCTCGATTAAACGACACTCAAACCGGCTTTCCCTTTTGCTTCTGGCTCGGGGAAAACCTAGCTGATAACTTCAAATTTTTCTTTCGGTGTAAAATCGACCGGACATTTTTGTAAATTCGCGTCGGTAGTTGTATAACCGCAGGTCGGGCAGACAT
>JBBQOA010000389.1:0-4875 GCA_038330465.1 Pyrinomonadales bacterium | reverse complement strand
TTTCGATTTTGCCGGTTGACCAGGGCATCGAACATTCGGCGGGCGCGAGTTTTGCGCCGAATCCGAAGCTTTTCGATCCGAAAAACATCGTCGAGCTCGCGATCGAAGGCGGCTGCAACGCGGTTGCTTCGACCTACGGCGTGCTCGGCGCGGTCGCCCGCAAATACGCGCACAGGATTCCGTTCATCGTCAAAATCAACCATAACGAACTACTGACGTATCCGAATAAATTCGACCAGATTCTTTTCGGCACGATCAAAGAAGCCCGCGAAATGGGCGCGATCGCGGTCGGCGCGACGGTTTATTTCGGTTCGGATGAATCGGGACGGCAAATCGTCGAGATCGCCAAAGCATTTGCGCACGCGCACGAACTCGGCATGTCGACGATCCTTTGGTGTTATCTGCGCAATCCGAAATTCAAGACGAGCGAAGGCGATTTTCACACCGCCGCCGATCTGACCGGACAGGCAAATCATCTCGGCGTAACGATCAAAGCCGACATCATCAAACAAAAACTGCCGACCAACAACGGCGGCTTCAACGCGCTCAATGTCGAAAGCAGTTACGGCAAAACGAATCCGAAGATCTATACGGAACTGACTTCGGATAATCCGATCGATCTGGTTCGCTATCAGGTTGCCAATTGCTATATGGGACGCGCCGGATTGATCAATTCGGGCGGCGAATCAAAGGGCGAAAGCGATCTCGCGGATGCCGTGCGCACCGCCGTTATCAACAAACGCGGCGGCGGAATGGGTTTGATCTCGGGTCGCAAGGCTTTTCAGCGCCCGACTGCCGAAGGCGTTGAACTTCTGAACGCGATTCAGGACGTTTATCTGTCGAAAGAAGTGACGGTCGCCTAAACAAACTCGAAGTTTTCTCGAACAAACTTGCACGAATTAATTTTTGTGCAAGTTTTTTTATTTTTTTCTGAAACCGATTTTAAAGATCGCACGAAAACAAAGACAAGGGGTTAAATTTTAACCTTGTTATAAATTTTACAAGAACAAGTGAGGGAAGTTATGAAAAAATTAGTTTTAGCGGTATTTGCATTGGTTATCAGTTTTGGTTTCGGAATCAATAACGCATCGGCACAAATGATGAAAAGCGATAATCCGATGGTCGGCGGCGCGGCGATGTATAAGACAAAAGATATTGTTGACAACGCCGTCAATTCAAAAGATCACACGACTTTGGTCGCGGCGGTCAAAGCGGCTGATTTGGTCGCGACATTAAAGAGCAAAGGACCTTTCACGGTTTTTGCGCCGACCAACGCAGCTTTCGACGCGCTTCCGGCGGGAACGGTCGAGACTCTGCTCAAACCTGAAAACAAAGCGATGCTCGCGAAAATTTTGACCTATCACGTCGTCGCGGGAAATATGGATTCGAAAGCGATTGCCAAAGCCATCAAAAAAGGCAAAGGAATGGCAACCTTGAAAACCGTTTCGGGCGGCACTTTAACAGCCAAAATGGACGGTTCAGTGCTTGTTTTAACCGACGAAAAAGGCGGAATGGCGCGCGTCACGATCGCCAATGTCCGTCAATCGAACGGCATTATTCACGTTGTCGATATGGTTTTGTTACCTAACTAACGGAGATTTTCTTCCGTTAGTTTAGACAAAAAGCGCGTTTTTTCCGCAAGATAAACGCGCTTTTTGTATTTTTAAAATTTACTTTTTGTTGACCGTGTAGCTTTTGTAAACGGTCTCGATCCACGCGTCGGTTTTGATAAAACCGCTTCCGAATTCTTTGTATTTGTCGGGGAAACCCGTCTTTTTGATCTCGTCGAGCGTTTTCTTTTTCTTCATCGCGTCCTGAACGATCTTTGAGGTTTCAAGCAGCATTGCGTGATAATTTTTCAAATCGTCGGGCGTCGAAAGCGGTCCGTGTCCTGGAATAAATTTCGCGTCCGCCGGAATTTGTTTGAGCAGCATCCCGACATTGTTTATCAAGCCCTGCACGCTGCCGCCGTTTTCGAGATCGACGAACGGAAAACGTCCCGCGAAAAAATCGTCGCCGAGATGCACGACATTCGCCTTTTTAAAGAAGATCACCGAATCGCCGTCCGTGTGACCGCTCGGGTAATAAACGGCGCGAATTTCTTCGCCGTCAAAATAAATTGACATTGATTCCGTAAAAGTGATCATCGGCAAAGCGGATAACGCGTACGGCTGAACTTTTTCGCCGAAGATCGAATTGACCTGCGAAAGCCGTTTTCGCACGTTGGTTTGCGCGATGATGATCGAATCCTGCCCGAAAAACTGATTGCCTTCGGTGTGGTCGCCGTGCCAGTGCGTATTGAAAATAAAACGCGGTTTTTCCGAACCTAATTCCTTCAAAGCATCGCGCAGCTTTTCGCTGACGACCTTGTAATCGTCGTCAACGATCAAAATTCCCTCGCTTCCGACGAGCGCGCCGATGTTTCCGCCGCGTCCCTGCAGCATATAAACATTGTCATTGACTTTCGTTGTTTTGACCGTTACGTCCTGCTGATTCTCAAAATGAGAATCGTCGCTGTGGGCAAAAACAAGCGGCGCACACAGACTCAGAGCAATTACCAAAGATAAAATCCTTTGCATTTTTTACACCTTCCCGAATTAAAAATTTGAAAACTATTTAAAATCATAGCAAATTTTTTTAATCAGTTTTATTTGCGACGGCGAAAAACAGAGTTTTTTTAAAGGAATTTTCGGCTGTTGGCATCAGCGTCTGAGCAAGCCGGTGACAATTGACAAGACGAGCTTTTGTTACTGTAAAGACTGCGGTTTGCGCAGAAAATATAATATTGAAATCTTTACACCGCAAGGCACATTTTATTCACCGCGTCCGGCGAAAACGATTCATTTCGTCTAACGCGGCGGCAAAATTTTTATATAAATCTGCCCTGCGTCATTTGATAAGCACCCGTCAAAAACGGATTCGTCGCTTTTTCGCGCCCGACGGTCGTTTCGCGTCCGTGTCCTGAATAAACCGTAAAATCATCGCCGAGCGTTAAGATTTTGGTCTTGATCGAATCGATCAACTGCTCGAAATTTCCGCCCGGCAAATCCGTTCTCCCGATCGAACCTTCAAACAAACAATCGCCGACGAAAACCTTTCGTTCCCGCTCTTCCGCGAAAACGACGTGTCCGCGCGTGTGTCCGGGACAATGCAGAATCTTGAACCGCAGATTGCCGACCTCAAAGATTTCGCCATCCTGCCAATTTCGCGTCAAAGGCGGCGGCGCGTCGTATTCAAAGCCGAGAATTTTCAGTTGATGACGCGGAATTCCCATAAAAAGCGGCTGTTCGGGCAAACCGTAATAAAAATCTTCATCGTCCTTGTGCAAAAAGATTTCCGCTTGTGGAAATCTTTTGTGCAGCGCGGAAGTTCCGCCGATATGGTCGAAATGTCCGTGCGTTAAAGTGATCGCTTGAAGTTCAAAATCATTTTCTTTCAAAAATGATTCGATTTCCGGTGAATCTTCGCCCGGATCGATACAGATCGCGCGGCGCGTGTCTTCGCAGACAACGACGCGAGTATTTTGCTGAAAAGGTGTTAGGACAAATTTTTCGATGATCATTCTTTTACAAGTTTATCTAAATACTTTTCCGCATCAAAGTCTTCTATTTTTCGATTTTTTAAAATGAACAAGATCGCCTGCCGGTAAGCTTCGGCGGTCGGCACGCCAGTAAAACACGGCGTTTCGATTTCCGACAAACTCAGATAACTTAACAAAATACTCAACAGCATCCACAAAAGCGTTTCTTGTTCGGTGCCGATCGGATTATGTTTGTAGATCTTTTGGCGGTCTTCGTCGATTCCTTTACAAATACGCGAAAACTCCTCTTCGCTGATTTTTGTCATAAATTGAATTAAAACATAAAAACGCCGCACAATTGAACGAAAAGCAGACATTTTACTATTTGATTTTTAAAACTGTATGTAAAAGTTACACATTTATTTTTTCAGGATATTCACAAAAAACCATATAAACTTAAGTATTTACAGGCGTTTCATAAGTTTGGCGGAAATTTACATCTTTTGGCACAATGATTGCTTACCTTAAGAAATACAAAGGCGGTCAAATCGGTTTATATTTCGGAAGGACAACGAAGGACGACTTTTAACGAACAAGGGCAGGTTTTTTTCGGGTAATCAAACAAGGGTGAACATTTTATGGCAAACGAGTTGATAAGCGGAAAATTTCGGGGATTAACGGGTTTGTTTGGCAAGGGCAGAAATTTTGACAAGAGAATTGACGGCGCAAAGGTCGGCTTATTATCAAAAATCTTTGGTTGTGGGCATCAAGATTTAAGCCGACCTTTTTCACATGGGAAATTCGGGTATCGGGTTTGTTTAAAGTGCGGCGCCAGAAAACAATTTAATGTCGAAACGCTTGAAACTTACGGCAGTTTTTATTTTGCACCGATTGAAAGATCGGATTTGAAAATTGAAGTTTAACTTTTTGTTTTGAAAAGCGGATCTTTGAGGCGCATACAATTTATTATCGGGTGAACGTTTCATTTATCTACTTATCTCATAGTCAATTTAATTAAGGCTTTTTAGATGTGCTTTTCAATGTTTAAGCCGCCGCCGGAAATTTCCGGCGGCGGTTTTTTTTCTATTAGATCATTTCTTCATACATCAGATAATGCGATATTTCCATACCGAGTTTTTCATAAACCTTCTGCGCCCGCACATTATCTTTTTCGACATAAAGCCGAATTCCGCAGACATCTTTCCGGGCGGCGGCGCGGTCTTTCACAAACCGGTACAAAAGGCGATAAATACCGCGTCCGCGAAACTCCGGCACAATATAAACGCTCTGAATCCACCAAAACCAACTGTCGCGCCAATCGCTCCATTCAAAAGTTATCATTAGACCGCCGACGA
>JBBQOA010000388.1:0-4891 GCA_038330465.1 Pyrinomonadales bacterium | reverse complement strand
TTCAAGACGAATATCAACGAGTTTTAACTGGCGGTTGAGGTCTGCCTTGTATTTGATCTCAACCGTTCGTTTGGTCAGGTCCGCGCCGCTCAGCGCCGAGCATAAAAGATTCGTTTCGTTGACCGTGTAGCTCGCTTCCGTTTCGGTCAGCGTCGGCGCAACCGAACAAATCGGCGTCACGTCGGCGAAAAAATAACCTTGTTCCTGAAAATAATTTTCCAGACGGCGTTCACCCTCGACGATCGCCGAATAATCGAGCGTTCCTTCGCGTTTGATCGGCAAAAGTTTTATTTGCGTTCTTTCGCCGACCTTTTCGTTTTTGGCTTCGACCGTGACGTTGATGGTCGCGCCGACCTTGCCCGTCAGTTCGATGTTGATCGTATTGGTTTCGGATTCAAAAATAATTCGCGGCGCGATCAATTCGGGCGCGAAAAAATTCTCTTCGCGCAAGGCTTTACGGACGCGCTCGAGATCGGCGTTGAGCTTTTCGCGGGAATAATATTCGCCCGGTTGGAGTTTTAGTTTCGAGCGGATTTTATTGATGTCAAAACCTTCGATTTCGATCTTAAATTCACCGACCTTGGCTTGTTCGTTCGGCGCGACATTAAAAACAACAGCGACGCGTGTTTCGGCGGATGCCGGTTTTTGGGTAAAGTTGACTTCCGATTTGTAAAAGCCGCGATCGCGCAGGTATTCGAGAATCGAACTGGCGTTGTTTTGTAAGACCTGCTCGGTAACGGTATTTCCGGGCGTCACGAGATTAAGGCGGAAAAGCAATTCGTCTTCGGTGATTTTGTCGCCGACCGTCTCGCCGACCACGACCGAAACGGTTTCAGCCTGCGTTTTGCGCTTGATGATAAAACGCAGGCGAACCGAATTTGTGCCGACCTCGTCTGCTTCGACCATCACGGAAACAACGGTTTTGGTATCGTAAATTGCCTGAATCGCTTCGCGGATCTTAACGCTCGAATATGTTTCGCCAAGCGTTTGGCGGGCGATCAGGCGAAGCTGTTCGGCGGCGGAAAGGTCGCGGTCATTGCCCTCAAAAGTAATGTCGATCGGCTCGACGATCCGGCGGTCTTCGTATTTATTTTGCGCTGAAACATTAGCAGCGAAAAGCAAACCGCACAGCCACAAAGACACTGAGAAGTGAAAAAAGATAAATAAAAAACGGCTGAATCTTTTGACAAAATTTCTAAATTCCCACCTTGATCTCACCATTATTTCTCGTTGTATCTCGCGCGCAGTGAATAAAGTCTCCAAAGATCCTTGAAGCGCTTAAATCTTAAACTTCAAGAAAATATCAGTTTTTTGGAGAGCAATCAATAGTGTAACAAAAAAAAATCTTGACAGAAAAACAAAATAAGCATTAGAGTGATTTTGTCAATCGCAAACATTTGAACGCGGCGCTTTTAATCTGAAGCGTTGCCCAAACTTTTAACCCGGGAAGTTCGCCCCGAGAGCCTCTTTAACCCAAAAGTATCTTGCCAATGCGGCTGCAAATCAACAAAAACAAAAACTTAACGCATTCCACAATATTTATGATGAAAATGGAAAGTTACTGATTGAAGACGATATTATTAAAGGTGATTCTGATGAAAAAATACAGAACGTTCTAGTAAAAATACTGAACTTGTTTACGGTAAATGTAAAAATGAACTCGATAAGTTGAGTAACTCACTAAATATATGAAAAGAAAAGTTTTCTACCTGATATTGTTTAAAACATCGATATTGATTTTTTTTAGCGCGCTATGCGTAAATGCCCAAACGTTTACCACTTTGGTTTCGGGAAGAGTAATTGACGAAAATGGTCAGCCCGTCAAACATGCAATCATTGAATTATTGAACACTACAAATGAAAAAGGAGTCGACAAGTATTCTGCAAACATGATAATAACATCCCATGAGGACGGCATTTTTGTCATTGAAAATACGAGTTTCCTTCAAAATCGTATCCGTGATTTGTTTATTTCCAGTCCGGTGCCAAAGAATGCAAAAATTCTCCTGATTGAGCCCGCGTATTCTCTTATTGATTCCGTCATAATACTCAATAGCCTGTCAATTCCAATCAACGGCGAGGATAAAATCCAACTTGGTGATATTCCGATTCAAACATGGCGTGGATTGGTTTGTCTGAAACTTACTACAAAAAAAGGAAAACCTTACTATAAATCGCTGGACGAATGGCTTGCGGATTTTGTCCTTGTCCTGCGCGACCAGAACGAAAATATGATTACAACAGGTGGACTCTCGATTGAAGATACAAAAAAAAATATCAACCTCAAAAAAGGAACGATTATGCTCTCGATTCCCGAAGGAAGATGGAAGCTGGATTTTGTCCACGACAAAGACCCTGAAGGACCAATTGATTATAATGACGTAGCGGGAACAACAGGTTTTATTGACGAAAAAAAAGCAAATAGCCCATTACCAATTACAATAAAAGTGCAGAAGTGAAATGCAATACAAGCAAGAAACCGAACCTTTGGGGCAAACGATAAGTTTGCAAGACACGGCGGACGCGCCGACGCCGCAAAATGGCGGACCCGTCGGCAGAGCGGATGATCCCGAATGGCAATGTCAGGCACCGCAAGAGTTTTACAGTTCGTTTCAAGTATTGCCCGAACATTGAAATGATACGTCGAATAAAAAGATTAAAGCTTCAACACCTCAATTTTATTAACTTTTAAAACCTTTTTCGCAAACGAATCTCGAAACTGAAATTATCTTTATTGCGCGTCACGTTGCTCAGGGAACGCTGTTCGTATTGCGCGACGAACGAGAGGCGATTTGAGACGCGGTATTCGAGCGCGAGCACCTGATTTTGGTCTTCCGAAAGATTGGTCGAATAGGTGATCAGCAGATTGCGGTTGATCTGCCGCCCGACCGTCAGGCGCGCCGTCGGATTCAGACGCTGTCCGGAAATGATCGGGTCGAGCTGGAATTTATTGAGCCCGAAAAGTTTGTCGGTCGCTTTGGCAAGCGGTTTGTTGATGATCTCGTCGGTCAAGATCTCCGCCGCCGTATTGATGCCCGATTGCGCGAGCGTCGGAATTCCCTGATCGGTGTTCGCTAAACTTCCGGTCGTGATCAGCGAGATCACATCCTGCGACGGCAGCGCCGGATTCGAACGAACGGTCGCGCTCAGATTTTCGGTGTCGGTCAGCTTTCCGTTGAGATTGATAAATACCTGGTAACCATTGATCTCCGATTCTGCCTGCAAATTGATAATGGGTTCGATGCCGCTTGTGTTCGGCGGAAAAACGAGCTCGCCGCGCTGAACATCGTAGCGGTCGTTGCGATAAAAAAGCATTCCGCTGTTGGCGGTAATTCTGCCGGCAACCTGAGGGAAATCAAGATCGCCCGTCACGCGCAAAGAAAGCGACGCAGTCAGATCGGCGAGATTATTTCGCACGACCAGCGCGTTGCGACCTTCGACGATCAGATCGAGTTTGACATCGCCGAACGACGAAGAACTGTCGCTCTGCGAGATCGAACCTTCGCGCCGCCCGCCGATCACGTCAGCGAGGTCAATATTGCGCGAATAAAGACTGCGTTTCGCGTCGATCCTTCCGGCAATAAATGTGCTGAGCTGCGCGCCGATGCGTCTGCCGTTGATCTCGACTTCGGCGTCGCCGGTTGTCAGAAAATCTTTCGGCAGCGGCACAGTGACGTTATTTCCGCGCAAAGAAAGGCGAAATGCCGATAATTTTAAGTCATCGCTCAAAAACGCGCCGCCCGACGCAGTAAATTTGCCGCCGCCCAAAAATCCGGTCAGCTCATCGATCTGCGCTTGATTCGACGTAAAGATCACGCGCCCCTTGAGACGTTCGAATGTGATGCGTTCCGAGCCGATAAAAGCCGACGCCGAAGCATTTTGCATTTCCGCCGTGCCGTTGAGCCGCGCCGTTTGATTTGGTCCCGTGACGCGGATATTGATGTCGGCTAAACCCGCAAAAAAAGCGTTCCGCGAAACGGCGTTCAAAATGCTCAGATTGATGCGTCCGTCAACATTCAGATTATTTACTACATTATCCTTAAAAGCTTTCGTGCCGCTGATCACGACATTTGAACCGCTGCCCGCGAATTTGGCGTTTTCGATGACGATCTCGTTTGTATTAAACTGTAGTGAAACAGGTTCGGTCGCGGCGATCGGCGTGTCGCCGATCTGCAAAGCAAGCTCACTGAAATTTGCCGAGCCTTTCAAATTATCGCCCGTAAATTCACGCGTTCCGACAGCGTTAAGCCCGGAAAGATTACCTTCCAGAAGAATTCTGCCGGTTGCCTGTCCGGTGATCGGAACACTTCCCGAAAGTTTCGGAATAAACGCGACAAACGGCGCAAGTTCCGTGTTGTTAAAGTTGGTTTCCGCGTGAAACGGCAGGTTTTCATCGGCGAAATTGACGTTTGCCGTGACGATTTGCTGTTGTCCTTCGAGATTCGCCGTCAGATTGGCGTTAAGCTGTTGATTTTCGGTCTTGCCGCTGAAAACGATTTCGCCGAGCGCGTTGTTATTTAACGTGACGTTATTTCCCGTCCCATTGAAATTGATCTCGTAACTTTTCGAATCAGCCGTTCTGCCGAGCGCCGTCGCGGTCAGATTGACGCTGCCGCCGATGTCGGGAATCTTCTCGTTGTTCGGAATGAACGGACGAATTCGCGCAAACGGAATGGCGGTGCCCTGCGCCGTGAAATTAAACGCGGTCGTGTCGGTTTGATAATTTCCTTTGGCGGTCAAAGTTCCGTCGCCGAATTTGGCATCGAAATTTTCTAGATTAACGGAATTTCCCGCAAAAGTGACGCGCGTTTCGAGATTGTCGAAAGTTTGTCCTTGAAGCGAACCGTTCGTCGCGGTCAGATTTGCTTCGCCGCGCATCGCGTTCGGCAAA
>JBBQOA010000387.1:0-4928 GCA_038330465.1 Pyrinomonadales bacterium | reverse complement strand
TCTATGCCGGAAAAGCCGACGATCTGATCCGCGACGATGTCGTCATTCGTTTGAATTTGAAGAGCCCGCGCAAGAAATAAACGGATTGCCCGCGAAATACGCGAAAAACACAAAAAAATAATCCTGTCTTCATTTTTGGTTTTTCGCCCATTTCGCGGGCATAATAGTTTTATGAAAGCATACGAGATCCAACAATTCGGCGTCGAACATCTGGCAATCGTCGAACGCCCCGAACCGTCTCCGCAGGAATCCGAAGTTTTGGTCAAGTTTCACGCCTTTTCGCTGAATTACCGCGATCTGATGATGATCAAAGGCTTGTATAACCCGCGTTTGAAAATGCCGATCGTGCCGTTTTCCGACGGCGCCGGTGAGGTCGTCGCGGTCGGCGCAGGCGTCACGAAATGGAAGATCGGCGACCGCGTTTCGCCGATCTTTATGCAGGGCTGGCACGAAGGCGAAATCGAATCGTCGAAAGCGCGAACGGCGCTCGGCGGCGATGTTGACGGGGTGTTGCGTGAATTCGGCGCGTTTGACGAACACGCGCTCGTCCGCATTCCCGACCATTTTTCATACGAGGAAGCGGCGACCTTGCCGTGCGCGGCGGTGACGGCTTACAACGCGCTCTTTGAATCGGGCAAGCTTCATCCGTCCGATACGGTTTTGCTGCAAGGCACGGGCGGCGTTTCGATTTTCGCTCTGCAAATGGCGAGCGTTTACGGCTGCCGGACAATTATCACGTCTTCGAGCGACGAAAAATTAGCGCGGGCGAAAGAACTCGGCGCGAATGAATTAATTAATTATCGAGAGCGCGAAGATTGGGACCGAGCCGTTTTGGAATTGACCGCCAAGCGCGGCGTTGACACGGTTGTCGAGGTCGGCGGCGCGGGAACTTTGCAAAAATCCGTCAACGCCGTCAAAATGGGCGGACATATCGCGGTGATCGGCGTTTTGTCGGGCAAAGGCGAATTTAATCCGACCTCGATCCTGATGAAAACCGTCAAAATGCACGGAATTTTCGTCGGTTCGCGGCAGATGTTCGAACAAATGAATCTGCTGCTTTGCCAGCACAATCATTTGAAGCCGATAATAGATAAAACATTTGAATTCGGCGAAGTGCGGGACGCGCTGAAATATATGGAAAGCGGCGCGCATTTCGGCAAGATCGTTGTCAATATTTAATAAGAAAAAGAGGATAAATAATGAGTGAAATTGTACAAATAGAACCGATCAACTGGGCGGAATTTCTGCGCGAATTTGCGGCGCGAAACAATAATCGACGGGCGCGTTTCGATGTTTACCGAAGCGGCGGCGCGACCGAAGAAGAATCGCGCGAAGAACATCTCGAAGATGTTTTGCTGAAAACCGACGGCAATAAAAAATCGGTCGAAGTGATCCGAATCGACCGGACAAACGGCAAAACCGAAAAAACGCGCGACGTGATCACGAATGTCCGCGGAATTTCCGTTCAGTATGACACGGACGGCAGCGAAGACGCGCTCGAGATCACCGATGATCAAAATACACTGGTCAGCTTACGGTTCGAATCAAAGGTTGACGGAGTTTCTTAAAGTGAAATAGTGAAAAAGATAAGTTTCTCAGAAAATTAAAACACAGAATATTAATTGCACCATGTGAGAAAAACATTTCACCTTTTTTCTGCCTTTCAAAATTATGATTGACGAAAAAATACAAAAATACGCCGAACAATACACATCGCCGGAAAGCGGAGTTTTAACTGAACTTTTGCAGATAACATACGGAACGCGCGCCGATAAATCGATGCTTTCGGGCTTTTATCAAGGTCGTCTGCTGGCGATGTTCAGCAAAATGCTGCAGCCGCGCCGGATTCTCGAAATCGGCACATATATGGGTTATTCCGCGCTTTGTCTGGCGGAAGGTCTGGCGGCGGACGGCAAGATCATCACGCTTGATATTGAACCGGAAACCAACGTGATCGCCAAAGAATTTTGGGCGCGAACGCCCGATTACAGCCGCATCGAAAGCTATCTCGGCGAGGCGACGCAAATTATTCCGACGCTTAATGAAACTTTCGATCTCGTTTTTATCGATGCCGACAAACCGAATTACAAAAATTATTACGATCTGGTTTTTCCGAAGCTGCGGCTTGGCGGCGTGATTTTAGCCGATAATGTTTTATGGAGCGGAAAAGTTCTCGACGCCGAAAAAGGCTTGGAAGCGGACGAAAACACGATCGCGCTGCACGAGTTTAGCAAGAAAATTCAGGCGGACACACGCGTCAGCAACATTCTGTTCGCGGTCCGCGATGGTTTGATGGTCATCAGAAAAGAGACGAATTAGGTTGGAAATGAGGTCGCACGCGGTTATCCATTGTCTTTTGATTGCGCTGATATTTTCCGGCTGTCAGCAAAAGACGGTTGACGCGCCGCCGCCGGCAGTAGATTCCGGTTTTACCAGAGAGATCTTTGACATCAATAAATATCCCGCTTTGACGGCGGTCGGGAAAATTAGTTTTCTCGGAGGGCGCTGGTGCTCGATGATTTTGGTTTCCGAAGACATCGGCGTGACCGCCGGTCATTGTTTTTTGGAATCGAATAAAAAATTCGATCTGAGCAAAGATCTTGAGCCGTATTCGACCGTCGTGATTTTTAAGCCGGACGGCGTGCGCCGAATCGAAAATATCGCGGTCAAACGGGTCTTGACGGCGAGGATGAAACCCGATTACGCAATCGTCAAGCTCAGCCGGAAAATTCCGCCGAGCGAGATCACGCCGCTGAAAATTTCAAACCTCAGTCCGGCGGAGATCCGCGCCAAAGAGGAAAAGCTCGGCTGCGCGGGATATAACGGCGACCGGGAACTCGGCAGCGAGGGTCTTTTGATGACGATCAGCCGTCATCTCAAGATAATTTCCGAATCGAGCACAGATGACCGGATCGATGCGAGTTGTTTTTCAACCTACGGCGGAAGCGGCGGACTATTGTTCGAAGCCGTTCAAAATACCGGCACAAAGGCGGATGAATACGGATTGATCGGTGTGATCTGGGGCTTCACCGATGAAAAACTCAATGACAATGGGGAGCTCGTCAAAACTGAAAAGGTCGTCACATCGATCACCCCGGTCAGTGTTTTTTATGACGAATTAAGCGAGATCATCAATAAGAATAAGGAGCAAAAGCGATGGCAAAAGCGGAATTGAAAACAAAGAAAACGGAAGCGAGCGTTGACGATTTTTTGAATTCGATCGCGGATGAGAAAGTTCGCGACGATAGCAAAAAAATTTCCCAAATGATGCAAAAGGCGACCGGCGCGCCGCCGAAAATGTGGGGCGCGAGCATTATCGGTTTTGGCGAAAGATTTTTGAAATACGAAACCGGACGCGAACTCGATTGGATGGAAATCGGGTTTTCGCCGCGCAAACAAAGCATCACGCTTTATTTAACATCCGGCATCGGTTGGCATCAGAAATTATTGGACAAACTCGGCAAACATAAAACCGGAAAAGGCTGTCTTTACATTAAAAAATTAAGCGATGTTGACGAAAATGTGCTCGAACAAATTATCAATAAATCTTTGGAGCATTTGGACGATCTTAGTCAGAAGGCAAAAAAATAAATAGAGGAAAAATTATGTCAATTTACGATATTCCCGTTAAAACAATCGATGGAAACGAAACAACTTTAGCAGATTACAAAGGAAAAACCTTGTTAATCGTCAATGTCGCGTCGAAATGCGGTTTGACGCCGCAATACGCGGGTTTGCAGAAACTTTACAGCGATTATCACGCGCAAGGTTTAGAGGTTTTGGGTTTTCCCGCCAATAATTTTATGGGACAGGAACCGGGCTCCGAAGAAGAGATCAAGGATTTTTGCGACACCAATTACAGCGTCGAATTTCCGCTTTTCTCGAAAATTTCCGTGAAAGGCGACGACCAGCATCAGCTTTATCATTATTTGACCGAAACAAAACCCGAAACGGATGTCAACGACGGCGGTTTCGAAGAAAAACTGAAAGGCTTCGGTTCGGTGCGTTCGGCACCGAATGAGATTTTGTGGAACTTCGAGAAATTTCTGATCGGCAAAGACGGCACGATAACCGCGAGATTTGCGCCCGACGTGACGGCGGAAGACGCGCGTTTGCTTGAAAAAGTTCAGGAAGAATTAGGAAAATAAGAAAAACCGACAAAGGAATTCACAAACCTTGAATTCAAAGTTTGCAAATTCCTTTGTCGCAAAATCAGCCTAAAATATGTCAAAGTTTTTTGAAAAGATCGACGCCAAAACCGGCGAATTTATCGCCCGCCAGAAAATGTTTTTTACGGCAAGCGCGCCGGAAAACGGTCGGATCAATCTTTCGCCGAAAGGCATCGACACTTTCCGCGTTTTAGATGAAAGCACGGTTTGCTATTTGGATCTGACGGGGAGCGGCAACGAAACGGCGGCGCATATCACGGAAAACGGTCGGTTGACGATCATGATGTGCAGTTTTGAAGGCGCGCCGCTGATCCTCAGGCTTTACGGAAAAGGCGAAGTCGTTCATCAATCGTCGGAAATATGGAATGCGCTGGCGGCAAATTTCGAACAATTTGCGGGAACGCGGCAGATCATCGTGCTCCACGTCGAATCGCTGCAAACGTCGTGCGGTTTTGCAATTCCGGTCTATGAATACAAAGAAGAGCGGACAATGCTGATCGATTGGGCTGTCAACAAGGGCGCGGAAGGCGTCAATCGTTATTGGCAGGAAAACAATCAAACGAGCATCGACGGACTGCCGACCGGACTTTTTGAATAAAACTATGGAAAAACGAAAATTCGGCAAAACGGATCTGACTTTTTCGGTGCTCGGATTTGGCGGTGCTGAAATCGGTTGGAACAACGAATCGATCGCGACGGTCACCGATCTGTTAGATTCCGCGCTCAATGCCGGACTCAATGTGATCGACACGGCGGCGG
>JBBQOA010000386.1:0-4929 GCA_038330465.1 Pyrinomonadales bacterium | reverse complement strand
ATTTGCCCATTGTCGAATTTGTAAAGACCAGTTTCATAGATTTCCCTTTTTGCGCGTTAGTAATGCGTGAGGCTTTAAGTTTAACATACTTCCGCATTAAAGACGGCGCGGCGGGCGGCGGTTACTTTTTTTATTGTCAACAAATGTCGGATAAATTATTATTGGTGAATAGACAAAATTACGCATTCAAAGAAATATAGGAGGAAATGACTTTGAATAACGAACGATTGATCAGAAATTATTTTACGGCGTGGCAGAACCGTGATTGGGATTTTGTCGAGAGCGAACTTGCCGCCGGATTTACGTTTACGAGCCCGAATGACGAACATCTCGGCAAGGACGAATACAAACAAAAATGCTGGGATGCGATCGAAGAAATCGAAGATTACGAGATCGTCACGATGATCGAGCAAAGCGACGAAGCCTTTATTTGGTATAAAAGCCGCATCAATGGCGAAAACGTCCAAAACGCGGAACATTTCGCCTTTGAAGACGGCAAGATCAAAGCCGTTACGGTTTTCTTCGGTCGCCCCGAGGACGATTCCGCCGCTGCCGAAACATAGATTTTAGAAAGCACCGCGTTTGACGATGATTCTGACGGCGTAAATAAATTAATTCGCGGGATTGGAATTGTTCGCGACGATCTTTTCGATCACCGCGTCTTTGATGGATTGCTGCTTCTTGTTGTTTTCGGAGATAAAGAATTTTGAGTAATCATAGAGCGACCAGAGCGCCATCGCGACCGAGACCCAGAGTCCGCCGCGTCCGACCAAATAGCCGAAAACCTTCCAGTCGTTCGATGTCAGCGAAAGGTTGGAAAGATGCGCAAAGGCGGTCTGCACTTCGGCGACTTCCCAAAAACTGAAGGTCGGCAAACTCCAACCGAAATTCGAGACGGGCGGATTGCCGTTCGCGCCCGCCACGAGCAGCGCGACGATCGCCACGCATTGCGCCCACATCTTGATCTTGCCGCTCGTCTGCGCCTGAATAACGATGCCGTCAGCGGCGGCGACCGAGCGCAATCCCGTCACGATAAATTCTCTGCCGAGAATGACGACGACGACCCACGCCGGCGCGAGATGTTTTTCGACGAGCACGATCAATGCCGCCGAAACCAAAAGCTTGTCGGCGATCGGATCGAGCAATTTGCCAAGGTTTGAAACCTGATTGCGTTTGCGGGCGAGATGTCCGTCGAGAATATCGGTCAGGGAAGCCGCCAGAAAGATGCCGATCGCGAGCGCGTAACTGCTGATTCCGAACCAGTGCTCAGCGAACGGGTTGAGCAGGATCACGACCAGCAGAGGGACCAGAACAATTCGCGCTAATGTTAGATAATTCGGTAAATTCACGACTTTGATTAATGTTTTTCTACTGTTTCAAGTGTAGGTTTTATCAACAAAGCGTGTCAAGAAAATAAACCTGAAACTTCTGTTACGCACTCACACAAAAATAAATAATATTGTTGCCGGTGTTTCATCGGGCAAACCTATTTTTGTGTGAGTGATTAAAACGAAAAAATGGCGAAAGGTTTTGAAAGCCTTTCGCCAAGTCGGATCGGTGTTTTATGCATCAACCTTTACGGAGCAGGCGGCTGCAAAAAGCCGAGATTCGTGTTCGCAAAGTTGGTGATCTTCGGGAAGACCGTCGCCAAATTCGCGTTTGGCAATCCGTACCAACGCGCGAGCGTCGCGGCGTATTGTTCGATCGAGGTCGTCGGAATCCAGCGTCCGCGGGCGCCCGTTCCGCTGTCGGTATCATCGGGACCGTTAAAGACCAGCGACGGAAACGGCGTTCCGTTAGTCGTATTGATACCGTAGAAATCGCTTGCCGTGACACCGCCGCCAATGACGAAATGATGATTCGCCCACGCGTGGTCGCTGCCGACGTTGGCGCCCGAACTTGCCGGATTGAACGTCCGCGAAAAATCAGCCATCGTAAATTGCGTTACTTTGTCCGATATACCTTGAACGACCATTTCATCATAGAACGCCCGCATCGCCTGACTTAGCTGCACGAACAGCGTATTTTGCTGAGCAAGTTGACCGTTGTGCGTATCAAAGCCGCCGAGTTGAACAAAGAAAACCTGCCGGTTGACGCTCAGATCGGTCCGTTTTTTGATCAGCCGCGCGACTTGTTTGAGCTGCAGCCCGATACTCGTCGATGGGAAAGTTGCGGTTACTTCCTGAAACGACTGTAAAGCTGCGTTCGCCGCCATCGCCTGATCGGTCACGTGGCTTGCCGCCGCAATCACCTGCGAACTCAAATCGATACCGCGCAAGGCATTAAACGCCGACAAACGCGCTTGTGATGCCGTAGATGTATTGTAGCCTGCCGGATTAAGAACATTATTTAGTCCCGTTCCGGCATTGGAGATCGCCAGCGGGAGAGTCGTCTGTCCGGAAGTGAAAAGCTGCGCGCCCGAAATGGATGTAATCATCGGAATCAACGCGCTCGGATTGTCGGTGGCTGTTCTCAGATCCGAAACTCTTCCGCCCCAACCTGTTAATGACGCGACATCCGAGCGTCCGCCCTGATATTGCGAAACTTGGTCGGAATGCGAAAAGAGCTGAAACGGTTTCTGCACGGAGTTATTCTGATACTGCGCTTTGGTCATCGGCGCAACGAGTGTTCCGACATTCGTGACCGCCGCCATTTTGCCCAATCCCCAGAGCTCGTGGATGCCGTTATTGACAATATTCGTGCCTGCCGCCTGCGGACCGAAACCCGGATGTAAACCATACGACAGATTTCCCATTCGCGGCACAGTGATCGGTAACAGTGTGGCTTGCGCCAATGCCAAACCCTGTGTGTTCCGGGCATTGAAATAAGCCGTGTAATTGCTGATCGTCGCGTCGCTATGATTCGGAATGATCGTGTTGTTTCCATCATTGCCGCCCGACATAAAGACGCAAACCAATGCCCGATAATCGCTCGGCACCGCATTGACATTGCTGTCATCAACTTCCTGCGCCATCGCGCTCATCAATCCGAAATGCCGCATTTGCGTCGCAAGTGCCGTCATACTCAAGGCGCAACCTGATTTGATTATAAATTCTCGTCTGTTTTGTTTCATAAGTTTACCTCTCTTTATTTTTGCACCTGAAATTGCGACGCTGTCACAGTCAGATAAACCGCTGTCTTGGCGCGTGTTAATGTATCGGTTGACGCGACGGCATTGACCCCCGAGATGATCGTGCTTCTCATCTGCGCAGACATTACGCCGTGCATCAGTCTTTGATTTATAACATCCAACAATTGATTGCTCGTCAGATCAGCCGCCGCTAATGCCTGCAACTCGGTAAAATTGACTTTCGTGCCGTTCGGCGTGTCGGGCAGCGAGACGTTGATCTGTCCGAAAACCGTCGAATTGGCAAAGTTTGCGCGACCAATTGCCGTTCCCGTATTGAAAATGGCAAATTCAGGACCTAAGAGCGAAGTTCCCGGCACGATGTAATCAGGCGGATAAAAATTGAAGACCGTCGGCGCATTGAAAACGCTTTGCGCTAATCCGCTTGGGAAACGATTGATGTTTCCGTCGCTTTGCGATAGACCGTCGGCTGATGTCACGCCAACCTGGCGAAACAGATTTGTCATCAATTGAACCGGCTCACGAAGTTTTCCGTAAATCGGATCGGTTTTGACGTTGCCGCGTGCTTCGGGGTCAAGCAAGATCGCTTTGACGACTTCCTTGAGCTGCGTCGGACTCGCCCGATTCGCGTTGAAAACCGCCGCGACACGACCGACGTAAGCCGGTGTCGGATCGCTCGTGACCATTTGTTGGATCAGATATTTACTGACAAACGGCGCGATATTCGGATGATTGTAGATATTATCGAGCGCCTGATTGAGCGAATTGTTCGCGTAGGTTGTGATCGCCGCCGTATTGCAGCCCGTGCAAGCCGCGATATTCGTCGTCGTCGAACCCGGATAACTCAAAAGCGTTTTCGCGGTTAAATCGTGATTGCCCGTCACGAGCAGCATCGGATCTTTGTAATTCGGGATGCCGGGAAGCAAATTCGGACAGCTTGCCGTGACATTACAATCGCGCCAGCCGGTAAAGACCTTTGTGAAATTATTGACCGTGTTTTGGTCGTAAGTCGGAATCGGATTTCCTTGCCCGTCAAGCTGGAGCGTGCCGTCCTGATTGAGCATAAACAAACCGACATTGAAAAGCTGTAAGATCTCGCGCGGATAATTTTCGTTCGGATTGGTTTTGGTTGAACGAATCATATCCAGATAATCGCCCATTCCCGGATTGAGCGTCATATCCTGCATCAATGTGCGCCAATTACCGAAGGCGTTTTTGCTGATTTGTTGATGATATGTGACCATCCAGCTTGATTGCTGAGTGCTGACGCCGGAAATTACCCAAATCTGGCTCAAAGCCCACGAAACGCGATGCTTTAATTGCGGTTCGCCGTAGAGAGCTTCCTTGTAAAACCAAGTTTGCGGCAGATACATCGAGTACGTATCGCGAAAACAAGTGACCGGAACATCGGGAACTACCGTTTGTTCACCGTCGCAATCGGTTGGCGCGTTGGTCGGTTTCAAAGGAACATTCGGATACGGATTAGCGGCGGAAGGATAGGGAATTTCAAATTGTTCCGCGAGCCACGTTCGCAAACCGATGCGGCGAATTCGATTGTCGAGATCAACGGTCGGACCAAAAGTCGCCTGTTCTAAAAATCTGATGCGGTCGCCCGACCATTTGTAGCCGACGAGATCCGTCGTCTCGCCATCGGTCGGTTTGCTCAAAGGCGTTCCATAAAGCGGTGTCGGAACAGCGCCTTCGTCGTCCTTGATGTCGCCGCCGACTTTTCCCAACCCGAGCCGCACGCGGTTGCTCGTCAATCCGCGCCACGTCACATTTATCAAAACGTCGCCGTCAGCCGTCGGCGGTTCCCAATAACCGACTTCATCTTTGAGCTT